>CAYRNL010000009.1:0-13424 GCA_964425705.1 uncultured Dehalococcoidales bacterium | reverse complement strand
ACCCTACCGTCAGTGGCATAGGCTATGGCATTGAGTATTGCTACTCGGTGATGGAAAGAATGAGAATGGCTGGTCTGACTCAGCAGGATGATAAGCTTCAGTTCCCCATCATCTGTAATCTGTCCAAAGAGGTATGGAAAACCAAGGAGGTGCATCTCCCTGATGATGAATTGATGATGGGGAATGCCAAGAAGAGAGGAATCTTGATGGAGGCAATATCAGCAATGGTAATGCTGATAGCCGGGGCTGATGTGGTGATTATGAGGCACCCGGAGGCAATAAGGCTGGTTCAGGAGGTAATGACGGAGCTGACAGCTTCTTAATTGAAGATTTGACAGAAAGGGACAAGTAATCTATCATAGTAATGATTATTGTTACTATATAAATTTAGAGGATATTTAGAACTGTGACCAGAAAATCAAAGCAGAAAGAGGCTGTTCTCGGGGTGGTAAAGAGTACCAAATCCCATCCCACTGCCAGTTGGGTCTATGAGCAGGTGCGAGAGGAAATACCCGGCATCAGCCTGGGGACTGTTTACCGCAACCTTAAAATGCTGAAGCAGGATGGAGAAATTCTGGAGCTGGACCTTGCCGGTGCCCTGAGCCGGTTTGACGGCAAGACTGAAAATCACTATCACTTCAGGTGTGAAAAGTGTGGTCGTGTTTTTGATTTGGACGAACCAGTTAACGAGATGATAAACGGGGAAATATCCCGAAAAACGGGTTTTAGAGTTACCCATCACCGTCTGGAATTTCGTGGGTTGTGTCGGGATTGTCAACAAAAAGCTTGCTAAAAGGCTGCTAGTTAAGCTGAGAGCTTTATAGAAAAAATAAAGATTCGGGGGTGATAAGAGATGACAGAAGCAGAGGACAAGAGTATTGATAGTGCCAGTATCAAGATGATAGAAAAAGCGGCTACCGATGGGGTTAATACTGCCTTTGATAGAGCGGAGACAATGAAGCCCTGTCCCATAGGAATGGTTGGTAGTTGCTGCAAGAACTGTGGTATGGGACCGTGCCGGGTGCCGTTACCCAAGGGGAAGGAGGAGACACCGGCGGAAAAACAGAAGAGGCGGGGTATTTGTGGCGCCACTGCTGAGACCATTGCCGCCCGTAATTTCATCAGGATGGTAGCGGGTGGAGCGGCTGCCCATTCTGACCATGGTCGTGGGGTGGCTGAGCTATTTCTGGCAGTGGCTAAGGGTGAGGCACCGGGCTACAAGATTAAAGATGAGCAGAAGCTGCTGCAACTGGCTCTGGATTGGGGAGTGAAAATTGGTGACCGCAGTAATGAGGAAATAGCCGTTGATATTGGTGAGATAGCTCTGGCTGAGTTCGGCAAACAGGAAGGTGAAGGCCTGTTTGTAAAGAGGGCACCCTTAAAGCGCCAGGAATTGTGGCGGAGGCAGGGAGCTAACCCGCGGGGTATAGACCGGGAGATTGTGGAGATAATGCACCGCACTCACATTGGGGTTGACCAGGACTACCGAAGCCTGCTGAGACAGGGGGTCAGGGCATCACTAGGCGATGGCTGGGGTGGCAGTATGATTGCTACCGAGCTTCAGGATATCCTCTTCGGTACCCCGGCGCCAGTACTGGGCAAGATAAATCTGGGGGTACTCAAGCGTGATGAGGTAAACCTTATCATTCACGGTCACGAACCCCTGCTTTCTGAGATGATTGTGGTCGCTGCTCAGGAACCAGAGATGTTAGAGTTAGCCAAGTCCAAAGGGGCTAACGGGATAAACCTGGCCGGTATGTGCTGTACGGCTAACGAGATACTGATGCGCCACGGTATACCACTGGCGGGGAATTTCCTGCAGCAGGAACTAGCTATAGTTACCGGGGCGGTGGATGCCATGGTGGTAGATATCCAGTGTATTATGCAGTCATTAACCACTGTAGCTGAGTGCTACCATACTAAGGTTATCACCACCTCCCCCAAGGCTCATATTCCCGGTGCCGTCCACATTGAGTTTGATGAACACAACGCCCTGGAATCAGCTCGGGCTATAGTCAGGACAGCTATTGAGAACTTCCCCAACAGGAGAAAGAATGTTGATATTCCTGAGGAGCAGACCGAACTGATTGCCGGGTTTAGCCACGAAACTATTAACTATTTACTGGGTGGTATCTACCGGGCTTCCTACCGACCACTGAATGACAATATCATTAATGGCAGAATTAGGGGAGTTGCCGGTGTGGTTGGCTGCAATAATGCTCGGGTTAAGCACAATGAGAATCATGTTGCCATGGTTAAGGAACTTATAAAGAATGATGTACTGGTGCTTCAAACCGGTTGTAGTGCTATTGCCAGTGCCGAAGCTGAGTTGATGGTTCCCGAGGCAGCCGCTAAATATGCTGGTGAGGGATTGGCTTCAGTATGTGAAGCAGTAGGTATTCCTCCGGTGCTGCATCTGGGTTCCTGCGTTGATAACAGCCGTATTCTGGTGGCAGCTACCGCTATGGTGAAGGATGGGGGCTTGGGTGATGACATCAGCGAACTCCCGGTAGCCGGGGCGGCCCCGGAGTGGATGAGCGAGAAGGCAATCTCTATCGGTCAGTACTTCGTTGGTTCGGGGGTATTTACCGTGTTTGGCGTTAACTGGCCTACCCTGGGCAGTGATGAGGTTACCAAGTTCCTCTTTGAGGATTTTGAGGATATGTATGGTGGTATGTGGGCGTTTGAACCGGACCCCATTAAAGCCGCCCACCTTATGATTGAGCATATTGACAAGAAGCGTAAAGCATTGGGTATTGATAAGGCTAGGGAAAGGGTACTTTATGACATGGCGATGAGAAGGGAAATGTAAGCAGTTTAAGCACTAAAAGTGAAAGACTGGAGGGTTCTAAGACATGTCTAAGATTATTGCATCAGCAGCTATCAGGGGAGCTCACAAAATCGTTGGCCGAGCCGAGAAGAAATGGCAGGAGGCGATGGACAAATGGGGGGCAAATGAACCGGTGGGCTTTCCCAATACCGCTTATTATCTGCCGGTAATTTACGGCATTTTGGGAATGAAGGTAGAAAAACTGGGTGATATGGAGCCGGTGCTGAAACAGTGTCAAACCCTGTTACCACCCCCGGTACGGGATGAGCACCCCTTGCCCTATCTGGCACCAGCCCTTGATGCCGGTATGGCAACCTTCTTTGCCGAAGAAATCATTGAGGCCATAAGGTATCTGGAGGAGCCAGATTTCTATACCAAGCAGGAAGAGACTACTGATAATAACATCTGGCTGGGTGCCGCGGACGATGTTATTCTGAGAAAGAGGGGGATTGAATTTGTTGATGGCACTGCTCCCGGTTTTGCTGCCATCCTTGGTGCGGCACCTAGCAGTGAGATAGCCGCCAAGATTGCTCAGGAACTTCAGCAGAAGAACCTCTATGTCTTTATGTCGGCGGAGCATGGCGGAAGGAGATTTGCTGAGCAGCTTATGGAGGCCGGGGTGCAGGTTGGCTGGCCAACCCGTCTGGTCTCATTTGGTCCTGATGTTACGGCAACAGTGTTTGCCGCTGGCTTTGCCATCAGGGTGAGCTTCTCCTTTGGCGGCGTTGGACCCGGAGATTATAGAAAACACCTTATCTATAATAAAGACCGCACCTTTGCCTTTGCTATGCCGCTGGGGTATGTTACCGATGAGTGGTATGCTAATGCGGCGGGAGCCATCAACTTTGGCTTTCCTACTATCGCCGACACCCCCATTCCTGAGGTTTTACCTTCCGGTATCTGCACTTACGAGCATGTTGTGTCTAATATTCCCCACGATGCCATAGTAGCCAAAGCAATAGAGGTGAGGGGACTGAAGGTCAGCGTGGCTGATGTGCCGGTACCAGTAGCCTTTGGTCCTGCCTTTGAGGGTGAGCGAGTGCGCAAGGGAGAGTGGTATCTGGAGTGTGGTGGGGGTAGGACGCCTATGGTGGAGTGGTGTACCTCCAAGCGAATGGAAGAGGTAGAGGACGGCAAGATTGAAGTGATTGGTCCCGAGATAACTGATGTTCCCGAGGAGTCCAATTTACCTCTGGCCATAGTGGTTGAGGTTGCCGGTAGAGAGATGGAAGAGGACTATGAGCCTATCCTGGAACGGCAAATCCATCATCTAATAAACTATGCTTCCGGGGTATGGCATATAGGTCAGAGGGACATTGCCTGGCTGCGAGTTAGTAAAGCGGCAATGGAGAAAGGCTTCAAGCTATATCATATTGGTGCTCTCCTTCACGCCAGACTGCACCAGGATTTTGGACGTATATTTGATAAACTTCAGATAAAACTCTATACCGAGGAAGATAAGGTAAAGGAGATAATAGATAAGGCAAAGTCAGTATATGCGGCTAGGGATGCCCGCATTGAAGGGATGACCGATGAAACTACCGATATGTATTATTCGTGCACCCTGTGTCAGTCCTTTGCCCCCAACCATGTTTGTGTCATTACCCCGGAGAAAACGGGACTTTGCGGTTCCTATAACTGGATGGATTGTAAGGCTGCTTATGAGATTAGTCCTACCGGACCCAACCAGCCGGTGCCGAAGGGAGAAATTATTGATGCTAATCTGGGACAATGGAAGGGGGTAAACGAGTTTATATTTAAGGCTTCTCGTGGCAACCTGGACCATTACAATATGTATAGTATAGTAAATGACCCGTGGACAACCTGTGGCTGCTGTGAGTGTGTTGCCGCTGTCCTTCCTCTGTGTAACGGGGTAATGACAGTAAATCGGGAGTTTATGGGGATGACCCCCTGTGGCATGAAGTTTACCACTTTGGCTGGGGCTGTCGGTGGTGGTGTGAGTACCCCCGGCTTTATCGGTCATGGTAAGTATAATATCTGCCAGAGGAAATTCGTAAGTGCTGACGGTGGCATAAAGAGAATAGTCTGGATGCCCAAGATGCTGAAAGAGGAAATGGCCGACCGGCTTAAAGCCAGAGCCGAGGAGGTTGGCATTCCTAACCTTCCGGATATGATTGCCGATGAAACAGTGGGCACTACTGAAGAGGAGATTCTTCCCTTCTTGCAGGAGAAGGGTCACCCCGCCCTGACTATGGAGCCGATACTAGGATAGGAAAGGAGAAACTAAGTTGCCACTTACTGGTATAGAAATATTTAAGTTACTGCCCAAGAAAAACTGTGGCGAGTGTGGAGTGCCTACCTGTCTTGCCTTTGCTATGAATCTGGCAGCAGGGAAGGCAGAATTGAGCGCTTGCCCCTATATCTCCGAGGAAGCGCAGGCTCAATTAACCGAGGCATCAGCACCTCCAATTAGAATTGTCACTATCGGAGTCGGCGATAGGGCGTTAAAGGCTGGCGGCGAGACGGTTATGTTTCGTCATGAAAAAAGATTTGAGAACCCTCCCGGTTTTGCCATCATTATCAGTGATAATATGGACGAGTCGGAGGTTGATAGCCGGCTGGAGAGGTTCAAGCTGCAATATGAGAGGGTAGGTATTACCCTTCGTCCCGAGTTAATAGCCGCCAAAAGTGATTCAGGAGATGCCGACAAGTTTAGTGCCTTGGTCACAAAAATCAAGCAGAGTAGCGACGGCAATATTATCTTGATGAGTGATAATCCCGATGTTATGGCGGCTGGCTTGAAGGTCTGTGCCGACCGTAAACCATTGCTCTACGCTGCCACTAAAGACAATTTAGACCGTATGGCAGATTTGGCTAAGGAAAACTCATGCCCGCTGGCGGTAAAAGCGTCAGGTCTGGAAGAGCTTGTCCAGTTGACTGCTAAGTTAACCGAGGCTGGAGTTAAAGATATTGTACTTGATTCCGGGGCGAGAACTATACGGCAGGCGTTTGAAGACCAGGTAATCATCAGAAGCGCCGCCTTAACTAAAAAGGTTCGCCCTCTGGGCTTTCCCACCATTGTTTTCCCTGGTGAGATGACCGATGACCCGATGAAGGAGGCAGTGATTGCCTCTATTTTTGTGGCTAAATATGCTGGTATTATCGTTCTTTCTGATTTTTGTGGAGAAAGCCTGTTTCCGCTGCTGGTGGAAAGAATGAACATCTATACTGACCCCCAGCGACCATTGATGACTACCGAGGGAATCTATGAGATTGGTGGTCCTGACGAGAACTCCCCGGTACTTGTTACCACCAACTTTTCCCTTACCTACTTCCTCGTCTCTGGTGAGATTGAAGCCAGCCGGGTTCCCAGCTATTTGCTGGTTATGGATACCGAGGGACTCTCGGTTATGACTGCCTGGGCAGCAGGTAAGTTTGTTGGTGACGCCATCGCTGCCTTTATTAAGAAGAGCGGGATTATGGATAAGGTCAAACACCACAAGTTGATAATCCCTGGTTACGCTGCGGTGGAAAGCGGGGCTTTGGAGGAGGAACTACCCGGCTGGGAGGTTGCCGTTGGTCCCAGGGACGGGGCTCATATTCCGGCTTTTCTAAAGGCGTGGAAATCATAAGGAGAAGAGATGATTCTTATCGGGGAAAATATAAATGTCATGTCTAAAACAATCGGTCCCGCCCTGAGGGAGAGAAATCCCAAACCTATTCAGGAGCTGGCCAGAGCTGAAGTTGAGGCGGGAGTAGATTACCTTGACCTCAATATCGGTCCTGCCCGAAAGGCAGGGGATGAGCTAATGACCTGGCTGGTTAATGTGGTGCAGGAGGTTACTGATAAGCCTTTATCTCTGGATACCACCAACCCGGTGGCTATGGAGGCAGGACTAAAAGTACATAAGGGCAGGGCACTAATTAATTCCATCTCCCTGGCCAGGATGGAGGAAGAACTCCCACTGGTCGAAAAATACAATGCCAATTTTATCGGGCTCTTATGGGGAAGAGAGGGGATGCCCCGGGATGCTGACGAGCGGGCGATGATAGCTGTTGAGATTATGACTGCTGCTAATGAGAAGGGTATTCCTTGCGATAGTATCTGGTTTGACCCTATTGTCACCCCGGTGGTTAATGTTGAGGCAAATCAGTCAAAACCATGCCTGGAGTTTATGAGTTCGGTAGGGGATATTGCCCCGGGGTGTAAATCTGCGGTAGGCTTATCCAATGTTTCCAATGGTGCGCCCACTTACCTGAGACCCTATCTTAACCAGACATACCTTATAATGCTTATGAAGTACGGACTTCACTCAGCCATAGTTGACGCCTTTGACGCTGAGCTGATAAAAGTAGCCCGAGGTGAAAAGCCGGAGCTTGCTGCCCTGGTGCATCGGGTGATGGACGGAGAAAAACCTGACCTCTCTTCGTTGAGTGAGGAAGAGGTCAAGTATGTGAAAACAGTAAGGGTGCTTACTGGTGAATCGCTTTATTCTCATTCCTGGCTTGAGATATAGGAGAAAGAGACTATGATTGGACTGGTAGCAAAACCAATAGAAGAAATTTTAGAAATGCTTGATGGCAAGGAGAAAATAGTGCTCGTGGGGTGCGGCGGTTGCGCCCCATTTTTTCACGCTGGTGGGGAAGCTGATGTGAAGGAGATGGCGGACACTTTGACCAAACACGGGAAGAAGATTCTGGCTGCCATCTCGCCACCTTTCGGGGAGTTTACCTGCTATGTTCCCTGGATAGAAGAACGCTTAAAGCCCTATATGAAGGAGATTGAGGAGTGTGATGCTATCCTGGTAATGGCTTGCGGTACCGGACTCCAGGTCATACGAGAGTTCATACTGGAAGATAAGTATGGTCTGGTGAAGCCTATGTACCCTGCCAATGACACCATAGGGAATATGGGCGGGGGGCGTATCCTGTTCGGGGATGCGCTGTTCCGGGAAAAGTGTGAGCAGTGTGGTCAGTGTGTTCTAGGACAGTTTGCTGGTATTTGCCCCTTAACCCAGTGTGCTAAGGGGCTGTTGAATGGTCCGTGTGGAGGCTCAAAGAACGGCAAGTGCGAGCTACAGCCTGAGCATAACTGTGCCTGGATTATGATATATGAGCGACTGAAGAAACTGGGGGAGCTGGATAAGATGAAGGAATTTGTTCCCCCCAAGGATTACAGCAAAATGCACCGACCACGCGTGCTTGAGGTAGCTCCGCTTGACTTTAATGGTTGAGTGCTAATAAGCCAATTAAAGGGAGAAGAGTAAAATGAGCTTGCAACCAGTCTTGGAATCGGGGAAGTTTGTGGTGACTGCTGAGGTCGGTCCGCTGAAAGGAACCGATATAACTGAAGTTGAAGAGGTAGCTAGCCTTTTGAAAGGAAAGGTGGATGCTGCCAATGTTACCGACCAGCAGAGCTCGGTAATGAGGCTGGGCTCATTGGCAGTATCTCATCTGTTGAAGCAGAGAGGACTTGACCCCATATTCCAGGTAACCTGCCGGGATAGAAATCGTCTGGCACTACAGTCAGACTTGTTGAGCGCCTGGGTTCTGGGGATTGAGAATGTTCTGGCTATTACCGGTGATGTTCCCGCTTTGGGTGACCATCCCCAAGCCAAATCGGTTTATGATTTGGACTCAGTGCAGCTTCTCTGGGTAATCCGGAAGCTCAACGAAGGTTACGATATGGTGGGGAACGAGCTTAAGGGTAAGACCAATTTCTTCCCCGGGGCGGTGGTAAACCCCGGGGCTGATACTGAGCCTGCCTTTGAGCTGCAGCTTATCAAGATGGAGAAAAAAATCAATCAGGGAGCTAAATTCTTTCAAACTCAGGCTATTTATGATGTTGATGCCTTCGCCAAGTTTATGAAAAGGGTTGAGGGATTTAATACTCCCGTTTTGGCGGGAATAATACCCTTGAAATCAGCTGGTATGGCCCGGTTTATGAACAAGAATGTTGCCGGTGTCTTTGTTCCTGATGAGCTAATTAAAAGAATGGCTGAAACCGAGGACAAGACTCAGACCGGGATAGAGATTGCGGCTAATTTAATCAAAGAGCTAAAGGGGATGTGCTCCGGGGTTCATATTATGGCTATCGGCTGGGAGAAGAAGGTGCCAGCAATATTAGACGCTGCTGGACTTTAAGAATTATCTGGCAATATTATCAAACCGAGTTTTCAAATGAAAAGTAAGAGTTTGTTACTGCCCAGTCAGAAAAATTATGAATATGGCTACGAGCTTGCTTATAAGCTTGCCTGTGAGCAGCTAGCCAAGCTTGATAATATAGAACAGCAGTGCCGTAACAGCGGTGCTCAGTATCTGGTAGTAGATTCACAGAGGGTTATCATTCTGGAATACCTAAACCAATCGTATCAAATTACCCTTCCTGCTCTTGAGATTTCATTAGTAAATAGCAAGGAAGAGGTCCCGATTAAGGACAAGGTCTTGCTCCTTCACTATTTAACCTTAGCCAAGGGTACTCCCCTGACTAACAGGTTGATTACTTTTAAAGAATTACCGGAGGGAAGTAACTATTTCAGAACATTCTGGCAGCGGGCGATAAAACCCCTTGTGGACCACTTTGGTAGTGAGCCTCAGCTCTTGGTGGGCATTGCCCAGAAATTGGGTGGTTCTAAGATAGATTATGGCGATGTTGCCGTTACCGTTAATGCTTTCAGTCGGGTGCCGGTGACTCTAGTCCTTTGGCGGGGCGATGATGAGTTCACTCCCGACGGGAGTATAATATTTGATAGCACCATTTCTGATTATCTCTCTACCTATGATATAACCATGCTCTGTGAAACTATTGCATGGCGGTTGGTTAAATACTTAAAGGAGGTGTGAGATGGATAAGCGAGAGCTAGTTATTATAGGGGGCAGTGCTGGTGGAGTGCAGGCAGCCATTTGTGCTCAGAAACACCACGGTTTGAAAGACATCTTGGTCATCCGTCAGGAAGAGAAGGTGATGGTTCCGTGTGGTATCCCTTATATCTATGGCACACTAGGCACCGTAGAGATGAATGTTATGCCCGATAAGCTTCTGGGTGAGGCTGAACTCAGGGTCGGCGAAGTGGTATCTATTGACCGTAATGCCAAGACAGTGACGCTGAAGGATGGGGAGGTAGTCGGTTACAACAAGCTTATTCTAGCCACTGGCTCCAATCCGGTAATGCTGCCGGTTCCGGGCATTTATAAGAAGAATGTATTCTTTGTCAGGAAAGATACGGACTATCTCCGTGAACTGTCTGACGCTGTGGAAAACGCCCGGCACATTTTGGTTATTGGTGGCGGTTTCATTGGTGTCGAGTTTGCTGATGAGTGCCGCAAACGAGGTTGTGAGGTTACTCTGGTTGAGATACTGGAGCACTGCCTTCAGCTGGTCTGCATTGAGGAGCTCTGTATTCGGGTTGAGGATATGCTCAAAGAGCGGGGAGTGAATGTTGTTACCAAGAATGTGGTAAAGAGTATCGGTGGTGGTGACAGGGTAGAGTTTGTGGAGATGGACAGTGGCGAGCGAATTAAATGCGATGTGGTAATCGTTGGTATTGGTACCGTGCCTAACACTAAACTGGCTGAGGATGCTGGTTTGGAGATTGGTCCCACCAAGGGTATCAAGGTTGATGAATTTCAGAGGACTACCGAACCTGATATCTTTGCTGTTGGCGACTGTGCTGAAAAGTATTCTTTCTTCAACGGTCAGCCAGTGCCGGTGAGGCTGGCTTCGGTGGCGACCCGCGAGGCTAAAATCGCTGTAGCCAACCTGTATACTGCTAAGTGGAGGAATGTTGGTTCCATAGGTGTATTCTCGACTGTGGTTGGGGATACCGCTGTGGCTATGGCGGGGTTGGGTGATACCTGTGCCGCCCAGATGGGCTATGATGTGGTTATCGGTGAGGCTGAAGCCATGACCAAGCACCCGGGCACTATGCCGGATACTAGGCCGATGAAGCTCCGGCTCATTTTTGACCGCCAGTCAGGTAGGCTTCTGGGAGGCTGTGCTTGCTGCATCAGGAGTGTTGGTGAGGTGGCTAACCTCGTTGCGGCGTGTATTGTCAATGGCATGACCATTGAGCAAGTAGCTATCTTTCCTATGGGGACCCATCCCTGGCTTACCGCCTCACCGCTGTCTTACCAGCTTACCGAGGCTGCCAGTGATGCCCTGCACAAGGTCATTTTTAGACGTTAGCCTGAGGGGGTTACTAGAAAGGCTGTTATAAACAAAATTGATGGAAGTAGAAATCAGGGAACAATTAGACGATATTTTGTCACGCTATGCTGGGGATAGGAGCGAGCTTATTCTTATTCTCCAGGAAGCTCAGGAAGAATTTGGCTACCTTCCACGAGAGGTAATGGAGGGGATTGCCAAATTTTTGCGATTGTCACCAAGCACTGTATATGGAGTAAGCACCTTCTATGCCCAGTTTAAACTTAAACCCACCGGTAAGAGAATAGTCAGGGTGTGTCGGGGGACTGCCTGTCATGTGCGGGGAGGAGCGCGTATCCTCCGTGAGGTGGAGAAAAGGCTGGGCATCAAGCCGGGGGAGACTACCGAGGATATGGAATATACCCTGGAAACCGTAGCCTGTATCGGGGCTTGTGCTCTGGCACCGACAATGGTGATAGGCAAGGAGACTTATGGTCGGATGACAACCAGGAAAGTTGCGGAGGTCTTTAGTGAGCAAGGCAAAGCCGAATAGAGCATCAGATAAGCAGTGTACCATCTATGTCTGTCAGGGAACAGGCTGTACTTCAGGAAAGTCGGTTGAAATCCGGGAGGCATTGGAGAGGGCGGTAGAGGAACTTGGGCTGGATGATGTCAGGGTAGATTTTACCGGCTGTCACGGCTTCTGCCAGGAGGGTCCCATTGTCACCGTTGAACCTGAGGGCATCTTCTACACCCATGTTAGTGTTGACGATGTTCCTGAGATTGTTCAGTCTCATCTGCGAGATGGTAAGCCGGTAGAGCGCCTCTTTTATAGAGACCCGGTTAGTGGCAAGGCAGTACCCTATTATAAGAATATAAACTTCTATAAGAAGCAGAAACGCATTATCCTGCGCAATTGCGGGCACATCAACCCGGAGAGGATTGACGACTACATTGCTGCCGGTGGCTACCAGTCCCTGCGTAAGGTTTTATTTGAAATGTCACCGGAGCAGGTTATCGAGGAGGTCAAGCGCTCTGGCTTGCGGGGTCGGGGTGGTGCTGGTTTTCCTACCGTGGTGAAGTGGGAGTTCTGTCGTAAAGCACCGGGGGAACAGAAGTATATGATATGCAATGCCGATGAAGGCGACCCTGGTGCCTTTATGGACCGCAGTACTATGGAAGGTGACCCACATACTGTTGTTGAAGGATTAGCTATTGCTGCCTATGCTATCGGTGCTTCTGAAGGTTATATCTACGTTAGAGCGGAGTATCCGTTAGCAGTTAAACGGGTGCGGCTTGCTATCAAGCAGGCTGAAGAGAAGAACTTTCTCGGCAAAAATATTTTAGGCTCCAGTTTCAGTTTCAGAGTTCAGGTTCAGGAGGGTGCCGGTGCCTTTGTCTGTGGTGAGGAGACGGCACTGATGGCGTCTATTGAGGGTAAGCGGGGTATGCCCCGTCCCCGCCCTCCATTCCCTGCCCAATCAGGCTTATGGGGTAAGCCTACCACCATCAATAATGTTAAAACTCTGGCAACACTGCCAGTCATCATAGCTAAGGGGGCTGATTGGTATGCCCAGATCGGCACCGAGAAGAGCAAGGGGACTGCCGTGTTTGCCCTGACCGGTAAGATTGCTAATAGTGGTCTGGTTGAGGTGCCAATGGGCATCACCCTGGAGGAAATTATCTACGAGATTGGGGGAGGAATCCCTGACGGCAAACGCTTTAAGGCAGTCCAGACCGGCGGTCCCTCCGGCGGCTGTTTACCCGCCAGCTTGCTAAACCTGCCCGTTGACTACGAGTCGCTAACCGGGGCTGGTTCTATTATGGGTTCGGGGGGTATGGTGGTACTGGATGAGGATACCTGTATGGTGGACATGGCACGGTTTTTCCTCTCTTTCACTCAGTCTGAGTCCTGTGGTAAGTGTGTTCCCTGTCGATTGGGAACCAAACAGATGCTGGATATTCTGGAGGATATTACCAATGGCAGAGGCAAGATGGAAGACATTGACCTGCTGGAGGAGCTGGCTAAGGATGTTGCTGCTGGCTCGCTATGCGGTTTGGGACAGACAGCACCTAACCCGGTACTGACTACTATTCGCTACTTCCGGGATGAGTATGAAGAGCATATTAAGTGGCATCATTGCCGGGCTGCGGTGTGTAAAGGGCTGGTTACCGCGCCGTGCAGTCATACCTGCCCCGCTGGCGTGGATGCCCCCCGTTATATCCGCTTCATCAGCGAGGGCAAGTTTGCCGAGGCGCTAGCCGTAGTCCGGGAGAGGGTTCCCTTCCCCGCTGTCCTCGGTTATGTTTGTCCTCACCCCTGCGAGGCTAAATGCCGGCGGGGTCAGCTTGACGAGCCTATCGCCATCCGGGTCTTAAAGCGGTTTGCCTTTGAGCATGACACCGGGCTGTGGAAGAAAAATTCTAAGATTGCCCCTCCCAGTGGTAAGCGGGTGGCTGTTGTTGGCTCCGGTCCGGCGGGACTGACCG
>CAYRNL010000008.1:11224-14404 GCA_964425705.1 uncultured Dehalococcoidales bacterium | reverse complement strand
CAAATGACCTTTGTAACCGCTATGGCTTAGACTCTATATCTGCCGGTGCAACTATCGCCTTTGCGATGGAGTGTTTTGAGAGAGGTATAATTACTAAAAAAGATACCGATGGTTTAGAGCTGACCTGGGGCAATTATCAGTCCATGTTAGCACTGCTGGAGAAAATGGGTGAACGCCAGGGGATAGGTGATTTACTGGCTGACGGAAGCAAACAGGCTGCAGAGAGACTGGGAGAAGGGTCTGAAGAATTTGCTATACATGTCAAAGGAATGGAACTCCCCATGCATGACCCCAGGGCATTTGCTAGTTGGGCATTGGCTTATTCTACTTGCAATCGTGGAGCTTGTCACATAGCTGCTCCAACATACTGGTTAGAGAGGGGAGTTACTTTCCCTGACTTAGGTTACCCTGAAGCGTTAGACCGTTTCACTTCTGAGGGAAAGGCAGGATGGGTCAAAGCTTTTCAAGATTTTTGCGAAGCTGAAGAATCTATAGTAATTTGTAAGTTTTCAACTTATGGCGACTTACGGTCTCCACAACTGTTAAGACTCATCTCTTTAGCCACTGGTTGGAATATTGACCTTGACGATTTGCTAAAGATAGGAGAGAGGTCATTCAATCTAAAGAGGCTGATTAATGTTAAGTTAGGAGCTTCCCGGAAAGATGATACCTTACCCAGTAGAATCCTCTCATCGCGCTTGACGGATGGAGGTACAGAGGGGCATATTCCAGACCAGGAAACTATGTTAAAAGAGTATTACCAGTTGCGGGGTTGGTCGGAGGACGGCATCCCCACTCCTGAGAAGCTAAAAGAACTCTCTTTATAGATTTTGGGGGGATTGAGGGCAGCAGTAAACTACCCCTAAGTCTGAATCGGTTGAATTTAGCTTGGGGTAATAAAGCTTCGGGCTCGCACTATGGTGGAAGCCCCCAGTTAGGAGGAAGAATGATTACTGATAGAATTAGCTATTTTATAACCCAGACGGCAGTGAAAGACATTCCTCAAGATGCTTTTGCTCTGGCTCGTCTGGGAATTACTGATTTTCTTGGTGTTGCCCTTGCCGGGTCAAGAGAGAAGCAGAGCAAAATAATAACCGATTATGCCCAGAAGATGGGTGGGGTGCCACAAGCAAGCATCATTGGCGGAGATTTCAAAACTTCGCCGTACCTGGCAGCTTTGGTTAATGGGACAATCGGACATGCCTTAGATTATGATGATCTGGCAGTATCTTTCACAGGACACCCATCAGTATTCCTTGTTCCAGCTATTCTAGCTGTTGGAGAGAGTATATCTGCTTCAGGGGAGGATATACTAACTAGTTACCTCATTGGTTATGAAACAGTTAGTTGCATTGCTGCACCTATCATCCAAAGTCACTATGTACAAGGATGGCATAGCACAGCTACTTTTGGGACTTTAGGGGCAGCGGCAGCTACAGCCCGGCTGCTAAAGCTGGATGGACACCAGGTGAGAATGGCTTTAGGCATCGCTGCTTCCTTGGCTGGAGGGCTGAGACAAAACATTGGCACTATGACCAAACCGTTACATGCTGGTGAAGCGGCGGCTAACGGGATTCAGGCAGCTCTTTTAGCCCAGGCAGGTTTTACTGCTGATGATAATATAATCGAAGCCCCCTTAGGCTTTGCCAAGGTATTTGGTCATAGTAGTGATGTGGATTGGGTCAAGGCAACCGAGAATTTGGGGAAAACATTTTTCATCACCAGTGAGGCGGGGCTTTCCATTAAGCCTTTTCCGACTTGCGGGTTTACCCATTGTGCCATAGATGCTGCTCTTTATATTAAAGACGAGCATAAAGTGAATGCAGATAATATAGCTGAAGTAGAGTTAGGTACCACCCCCTTTGATAAGCAGATTCTCATTCACCACCGTCCCCGAACAGGCTTGGAAGCCAAATTTAGCCTGGAATACTGTGTTGCCCGAGCTCTCCTCTCTGGGGAGCCTCGGCTGAGACATTTCACTGACAAAGCAGTGACTGAACCCCAGGTGAAGAGCTTGATGGAAAAAATGAAATGGGTAGAGAAGTATCCCATGCCAGTCATGGGGACAGCAAGGGCATTTGGTACCAAGAGTGTTACCGTTAGGCTGAAAGATGGCCAGGAGTACTCTAAAGAGGTAGCTATTGCCAAAGGAATGCCACAGAACCTATTGACTGCCAGTGAGTTAAACGGCAAATACAGGGATTGTGCCGCTACGGTGCTATCTAAACAGGATGTAGAGAAGTCTCTATCTATGCTTAGTAAGCTGGGGGAGGTGAAAAATATCGGTGAGTTGATAAGATTATTTCAGAGGTAGCCCTGGCTAGAATAGAGGCTAGTCTAGGTGTGAGTGTAACCAGGTAAATAGACCATAAGGAGGATAAGCTTATGTCGGCAAAAAAAGTAACGAAGGAAGAGCTTTTAGCTAAAGCGAAGAAACCGGCGGCAGATGCCATGAAATTGCACGCAGATTATCGTGGCAAAATGCAAACAATGCTCAAGTGCCAGGTGCGCAATCTTGACGATTTTTCCATCTACTATACCCCCGGTGTTGCTGAGCCTTGTAGAGCAATAAAGGCAGACCAATCAAAATTAGATGAACTTACTAACAGATGGAATACTATAGCTGTGGTGTCCGATTGCACCCGGGTGCTTGGCTTAGGGGACATTGGCCCTAAGGCAGGCTATCCTGTGATGGAAGGGAAGGCATTGCTATTTAAATACCTTGGTGGCGTGGATGCTGTGCCTATTTGCCTTAATACTAAGGACCCTGATGAAATTGTCCAGGCAGTTAAATGGCTTGAGCCCTCGTTTGCTGGTATCAATCTGGAAGACATTTCCTATCCCAAATGCTTCAACATACTTGATAGATGTAGAGAAAAGGTAGGAATTCCTGTATGGCATGATGATGTGCAGGGAACAGCCACAGTGATGCTAGCCGGGTTAATAAATGCTTTAAAGATTGTAGGCAAGAAGATAGAGGATTGCAAGATTGTCTTTAACGGGACGGGAGCAGCTAATACCGGTTGTTCCAGGCTTCTCTGGGCTTATGGGGGGAAGCCAGAAAATAGCATAATGGTTGACAGTAAAGGCATACTTCACAAGGGGAGGGAAGACCTGAAGGAAAAGAAAGAGGAGTATTCTGATAAGTGGCGGTTCTGCCAAATCACTAATTCTGACGGG
>CAYRNL010000008.1:6564-11124 GCA_964425705.1 uncultured Dehalococcoidales bacterium | reverse complement strand
ACTATCACTGATGAGATGTGCATTACGGCAGCTGAGTCACTGGCAAAGTCTGCTGAAAAGAGGGGTATAAATGAGGATAACATTGTACCCAGGATGAACGAGCGAGGAGCTTATATTGAGGAGGCAGTAGCTGTGGGGATGAAGGCCCAGGAGTTAGGTATTGCCAGGTTGAAAATCAGTGCTAATGAACTTCGCAGCAAGGCTGAGACTATGATAGCAAGTGCCCAGGGGCAAGTTGATGCTTTAGTAAAAGCTGGCTTTATTGCTCCTGCCGTAACCGATTAAGAAAGAAGGAGATGCTTTATGTTGACTCTAGGTGAGGAGAGTATGTTTGATAAGCAGTTTCTAAAGGATAAGATATCTTCTCTATTGAGAGAGAAAGTTTGTACAACTATATCTCCAGATGTAATGTACTTAATGAAGAAAGCTTATGATGAGGAAACTTCCAGCAGTGCCAAAGAGATGCTGAAGACACAGATTGAGAATGCAGAAATGGCAGAAAGCCAAAGAAAACCAGTTTGCCAATCCCCTGGCTTTCCCACAGCTTATATCAGGTATGGTAACTGCGTGAATATCAGTGACCTGGTAGATACGCTAAAGGAAGAGATAGTAAACGCTACCAAGGATGGTTTTTTGAGGCCCAGCATGGTACATCCTCTTACGCGAAAAAATACGGGCGATAACTCCGGTACTGGGGTACCTAATATAGAATTAGAGTATGATTCTGCTCTTGACTTTCTCGAGGTTTTAATCAGTTTTAAGGGTTGTGGTGCCGAACTCGGAAATGCCTTGAGAGTATTTACACCTGCCCAGATAGGTGAGAATGCGATAGGTGTGAAGGAATTTGTGATAGATACTGCAATTAAAGCCGGAGGGAAACCGTGTCCGCCCTTCGCCATAGGCATTGGTATTGGCGGGCAGATGGACGTAGCAGCTAAATTAAGTCGCCGTGCTATAAGCACCAGGAAATGGACAGACACCAATCCTGACCCCGACCTCGCTGCCATGGAAGAGGAACTGCTCGACAAGATCAATCAATTAGGTATAGGCCCCGGTGGCATTGGTGGTAAAAATACAGCTTTAGCTGTTAAGATAAACATGGCCCATACCCATACCGCCATCTGCCCGGTAGCAGTTAATTTCCATTGCTGGGTTGCGAGGAGGAATGGGATGAGAATATATTCAGATGGCAAAGTAGAATATCTTTTTAACGAGGAGGCCATTTAATGAAAGAGGTGAATCTTAACATACCAGTAAAGAAAGAGCAGGTTCTGGATTTAAACGTAGGGGATGTGGTCTACCTCACAGGCTTAGTATACACTGCCAGGGATATGGCTCACCTCAGGATAAAAAAACTTTTACAAGATAAGGAAAGTTTGCCAGAAGATTTTGAGGGCGGTGTTATTTTCCATGCTGGCCCGGTAGTTAAGAAAACTAATGATAAATGGAAGATTTGGGTTATAGGACCAACGACCAGTATCAGGATGGAGCCTTACGCTGACATGGTTGGCCAACTTGGTGTTAGAGTCATTGTGGGCAAAGGAGGTATGGGAGAAGATACTATTCAGTCTCTAACTAAGTATGGTGGTGTATATTTGCTTGCTGCGCCTGGGTGTGGAGTTGTGCATGCTGGGGCAATTAAAGAGGTTTTGCGGGTTCATTGGCTTGATGAACTTGGTGTACCGGAAGCGATTTGGGTATTTGAAGTTAATAGATGGGGGCCTCTTGTTGTGGGGATGGATTCTCACGGGAGGAGCATCTTCAAAGATATAGCCCAGAAAGCGACAACTCTCAAAGAACAGTGGTTTGGTGTGAAAGCATAATCTGTGACAGAGTTTTTATAGACACGGGAGAAACTGCTAGAAAAAATAGACTCACAAAGGGAAGCCCAGAAAATTAGGGAAGTATAGTTAACTGTACTTTAGAAAACTTAGGAGGATTAAGCTATGACAGTAAGAATTGAAACAGACTCTATGGGCAGCATTGAGGTACCTAGTGATAGGTACTGGGGAGCGCAGACACAACGCTCGTTCCAGAACTTCAAAATAGGCGGTGAGCGGTTCCCCAGGGAATTCATCAGAGCTTTGGGCATTGTAAAAAAGGCAAGCGCCTTGGCAAATATAGAATTAGGGGTTCTTGATAAAGACTTAGGGGCTACGATTATAAAAGCAGCCGATGAGGTAATTGAAGGCAAATTAGACGACCACTTTCCACTAGTTGTTTGGCAAACGGGAAGTGGGACACAAACAAACATGAATGCCAACGAGGTTATCTCTAACCGGGCCATAGAGATGTTAGGCGGCACTCCAGGTAGCAAAAAGCCTGTTCATCCTAACGACCACGTAAATAAGTCGCAATCATCTAACGATGCTATCCCAACTGCCATGCATATCGCTGCTGCTGAGCAAATCTACCAACAGCTAATCCCGGCTCTAAAGCACTTTAAGAAAGCGATTGATGGTAAAGTAGCGGAGTTTAAAGATATTGTAAAGATAGGTAGAACGCATCTTCAGGATGCGACACCAATAACGCTAGGCCAAGAATTTTCCGGTTATGCCAAGCAATTGGAGTTAGCCATAGGCAGAGCTGAGGGTTGCTTGAAGAACCTCTACAGCTTAGCTTTAGGCGGTACTGCTGTAGGTACTGGCTTAAACGCACCAGTTGGCTTTGATAAGCTATCGGCGCAGAAGATTGCCGATATTACCGGCCTCCCTTTTGTTGCTGCAGACAATAAGTTTGAGGGTCTAGCCACTAAAGATGCCATGGTTGAAGCTAGCGGAGCTATGAAGACAATCGCCGTTAGCTATATGAAGATTGCCAATGATATCCGATGGTTGGCTTGTGGACCACGTTGTGGCATTGGAGAATTGTCCATCCCTGAAAATGAGCCAGGCAGCTCCATAATGCCGGGTAAGGTTAACCCTACTCAGTGTGAGGCGATGACCATGGTCACCACTCAGGTTGTGGGGAACGATGTAACTATTAGCTTCGCTGGCTCACAGGGTAACTTTGAGCTAAACGTATTTAAACCTGTCATTATTTATAACCTGCTTCAGTCCATAAAGCTTCTGAGAGACGTTGCCATGAGCTTCGCCGATAATCTCGTTGTCGGTATCAAGGCAAACAGGGAAAGGATTGATGCTTTGCTGCACAATTCATTAATGCTGGTTACAGCATTAAGTCCGCATATAGGATATGATAAGGCGGCACAGGTTGCCCACGAAGCCCTTGAGAAAGGGACCACCTTGAAGGAAAGCGCTGTCCAATTAGGCTACGTAACAGCAGAAGAGTTTGATAAATATGTAATACCGGAACGTATGGTAAAGCCCTAGTCTTCTGTGGACCTGTTGGGGTAGGAATGTCCCATCTGCTGCTGTCTGGTAAACCACATAAACAGGCTGGTGCCAGCAAACCCTATAATTGCGGCAAAGTAGAACACTGAGTTAACATCCAGGTAGTCAGCTATTACCCCGCCCAATATTGGTCCTATAGCCATACCTATGCTCATTGCCATTGCAAACATAGCCATAGTTGTCCCCATGCCGAATTTTCTACCCTCATCTACGGTCAAGGCTGAAGCTGCCGGCATAGAAATGGCACCACCAATGGCGCCAAAAATACATAGTCCGAGTAGCTGCCAGAAATTGTGCAGCAGCGGAACTAATGCCAGAAAACTAACGCTGATAAGGCTACCCAAGATTATCAAGGTTCTCCGGTTAAATCTGTCAGCAATCCCGCCGGAATAAAGCTGGAGCAGAGACATCGACACAATGTTAACCGCTAGTAGTATCCCAATGAAAGTCGGGGTCAAGCCCATATACATAGTGGCAAAAATAGGCAGGAAACAAGAAAAGGCGGCTCTACCAAGAGCAAACGATAATCGGTAACTGAAAAGGCCTCTTACCACACTACTGGCGCCCATCTCTTTAAAGGATAAACGGGAAGAGGATAGTGTTTTTGTTTGTTTAATCCCGGGCAGGAAAAGAATAGCCACCAGAAATGCCAGCAGGTTAAGTCCACCCATAGAATAAAAGGCAATATTCATACCAAAGTGGTCAGTTAGCACCCCACCCATCAGAGGACCGATACCAAAGCCGGTAAAAAAGGCAGTGTTAAAGTAACCCATCCAGGTTCCCTCTTCACCCTGCGGAGAAATATCACCAACATAAGCCTGAGCAATGGGGATAATCATACCAGCTGCCGCCCCCTGAATTAAGCGAACCAGGGTTAGCTGGTAAACATCACCTGCCCATATGTAGCCCAGTGAAGTAACGGAGTAGGCAAAAAGACCGATGACAAGAAATAACTTTCTGCCATAGCGGTCAGAGAGTCGGCCTATTATAGGCATGAATATAGCCCGGGATATAGAGAAGCCGGCAAAGATTATTCCCAGCCAAACTCCGGTGGCTCCCAGATTCTCGGCGTACAGAGGCAATAATGGCGCTATTATCCCAACCCCGAGCATAGATGAGAAAATGGACAGAGCCAGGATAGGGAAAACTTTCTTTATCATGTGGATACTTATCGTATTATAGCCTCTAGCTACTAAATCTAGCAACC
>CAYRNL010000008.1:0-6464 GCA_964425705.1 uncultured Dehalococcoidales bacterium | reverse complement strand
AAACACTCAGCTATTAAGTTAAGGAGGTTCCGGTAATAATTAGTAACAAGAGCCAACAAACAGCTGAAGATAAAGACCTGGAGATAATGCGGCACTCGGCGGCTCATGTTATGGCAGAAGCAGTTCAGTCTATCTTTCCCGATACTAAATTCGGCATCGGACCGGCTATTGAGAATGGTTTTTACTATGACTTTGAACTGCCTCGTCCATTGACGCCCGAGGATTTACCTCTTATTGAGACCAAGATGGCGGAAATAATCACCCAGGATGTGCCTTTCGTTAGAGAAGAAGTGCCCAAGGATGAGGCTCGCCGTTTGTTTGCCAGCCAGCCCTATAAGCTGGAATTAATTGATGAGATTCCTGACGAGAAGGTTAGCCTGTACCGCCAAGGGTCGTTTGTTGATTTGTGTCGTGGTCCCCATATCAATTCCACGGGCAAAATTAAAGCCTTTAAGCTGATGGGTACTGCCGGTGCCTACTGGCGGGGTGACGAACACTGCCCCATGCTCCAGCGAATATATGGAGTCGCTTTTAATACCAAAAAGGACTTAACAGAATACCTGCGAAGAATGGATGAAGCCGCTAAATCTGACCACAGGAAATTAGGTAAGGAGCTTGACCTGTTTAGCCTTCACGAGGAGGCTGGACCAGGGCTGGTTTACTGGCATCCCAAGGGAGCAGTCATACGCCGAGTTATTGAGGATTTCTGGAAAGACGAGCATATCAAGCGCGGCTATGACATTGTATATACCCCTCATATTGCCAAGGTGGGTTTATGGAAGACCAGCGGTCATTGGGAGTTTTATCGGGATTACTTGTACAGCCCGATGGATATAGAGGGACAGGAATATATCATCAAACCGATGAACTGCATAGGTCATATCCTGATTTATAAAACACGACTGCGCAGTTACCGCGAACTGCCGCTACGCTATGCTGAGCTGGGGACTGTTTATCGTTATGAGCGTTCCGGCGTATTGCACGGTCTGTCTCGAGTCAGGGGCTTTACCCAGGATGACGCCCATATTTTCTGCTCTCTTGACCAGCTAGAGGATGAAATAGTAGGAGTACTAGACCTGGCTGGCTTCATGGTAAATACCTTTGGCTTCAATGATTATCAGGTGTTGCTCTCTACTCGTCCCGAGAAATATGCTGGTACTATCCAGATGTGGGATGAGGCGACTGAGACATTAAGACAGGCTCTGATTCGGTTGAACCTTGACTACGAAATAGACCCCGGGGAGGGTGTATTTTACGGACCCAAAATAGATATTAAGTTTAAGGATGCCCTGGGAAGAGGATGGCAGGGTCCTACCATTCAGGTTGATTTCAACCTTCCCCAACGCTTCAATGTTACCTATATTGGTGAAGACGGGCAGGAACACACGGTGGTGATGGTTCATCGTACTGTGCTGGGCAGTATGGAGCGTTTTCTGGCTTCACTAATTGAACATTACGGAGGCGCTTTCCCTGTCTGGCTAGCCCCGGTTCAGACAGTGTTAATCCCGATATCCGACCGCCATCTGGAATATGCTCATAAGTTAGAGGCTGAGCTTAAAAATGAAGGGGTGCGCGCCGAGGTTGATGCTCGGGCAGAAACGGTGAATCTCAAGATTCGGCAGGCACAACTGGACAAAGTGCCCTATATGCTTGTGGTAGGTGACAGGGAGGTCGCTGATTCCACCGTTTCCATACGTTTGCGTAATGAAAAGCAACTGGCTTCGCAATCCTTCAGTAGCTTTAAAGAAGCCATCAAGGAAGCCATAGCCAATAAGGTAAAAGAGTTAAAGCTATAGTGAGTCCAACCAACAATCTCAATGATTTGAATAGTATCGGGGAATATGCTATAGTTTTTTCTAAGGTAACAGGGATGTGAAGGAGGTAAATACCTAACATAATTAAGAAACTGCAAGTTAACAGAGGAATTAGAGCAAGAGAGGTGCGTCTGGTAGGGGAAAAAGGAGAACAACTAGGGGTTATGCCCCTATCTCAGGCACTGGAAACAGCAAGGAGCCATGACCTTGACCTAGTAGAGGTGGCAACGACAGCAGTGCCTCCGGTATGTCGTCTCCTTGACTACAGTAAATATAGATACGAGCAGGCTAAGAAAGAGCGAGAGCTGAGAAGGAGTCAGAGAGCCTCACTGCTGAGGGAAATCAGGCTGCGACCCAAGATTGACAACCACGATTTTGAGTCTAAGACAAGAACAGCCAAGAAACTACTTGGTGGTGGTGACAAGGTCAAGGTAACAGTAATATTTAGGGGGCGTGAAATTACCCACCCTGAGATTGGCTGGAGATTACTGCAGAGGATGGTAGAATCATTAAAAGAGGTGGCTTCTCTTGACCAGCAACCGACAATGGCAGGGAGAGGGGTAACAGTAGTATTCTCGCCATCAGCTGCTCAGAAAGTTAAAGTTAAGGAATCCCAGAATGCCAAAGATTAGGACTCACAAAGGAGCACAGAGCCGCTTCCATATTACCGGTAGCGGCAAAATTATGCGGGTAAAAAGTGGGAAAAGCCACTTGCGCCGCCGTAAGTCAAAGCAAGCCAAACGTCTTTATAGCAAGACGATTCCGGTAAGCCCCAGTGAAAGTAAACGGATAAAAAGGCTATTACCCTACGGTGTGAAATAGAGAGGAGAAATACTTTGCCGCGAGTAAAAGGAGGTATAACTACACATCGCCGGCATAAGAAAGTGCTGGCATTGACCAAAGGGCATAGAGCCACCAAACATTCCCTCTACCGCCGCGCTCATGAATCTATGCTCAAATCACTGAGCTATGCTTATCGCCATCGTCGCCAGCGAAAAGGTGATATGAGGCGTTTATGGATTTCACGGGTTAATGCTGCTAGTAGAGCTCAGGGTCTCACCTATGCCCAATTCGTAGATGGCTTAAAGAAGTCCGGGGTTAGTCTTAACCGTAAGGTACTCGCCGATATGGCTGTCAGAGAACCTGAATCCTTTGCTAACCTGGTAACTATAGCCAGAGGCAAAGCTCAGGATTAAAGATACAGGATTATTTGACTCTGCTTCCCGCATTCAATCTTTCCCCAATCAAAAGTAAGGATATGCTAGAACAGGTTGAAGAGCTAAAATCGAAAGCACTGCGAGAACTAGCCGATATCAGCCACGCCAAGGAACTGGAATCGTGGCGAGTCCGTTATCTGGGTAAGAAAAGCGAGCTAACCAGGATTTTGCGTAGCCTGGCTACTTTAACCCTTGAAGAGAGAAAAACTGTTGGGGCGCGAGCTAACCAGGTCAAGGCTGACCTGGAGAATAATCTCAAGCAAAAGGAGCAGGTTTTACAGGAAAAGCAACTGGTAGCCTCAGCCGAGACAGAGCACTTTGATACTACCTTACCCGGTCGTCCTTACCCCGCCGGTCGTTTACACCCGATTACGCAAACCCTCAGCGAGATATGCGATATATTTACCTCTATGGGCTTTCAGGTGATAGAAGGACCTGAGGTAGAGTGGGACTATTATAATTTTGAGGCATTGAACATACCCAATGAGCACCCGGCTCGTGACACCATGTCAACATCCTGGGTTGACTTTGAAACCGATAGCGGTGAGAGACCTATGTTGCTGCGCACCCATACTACCTCAGTAAGTGCCCGGATGATTGAGACCAGGCAACCCCCGATAAGAGTAGTGACACTAGGCAAGGTCTACCGCTATGAAGCCAGCGATGCCACCCATACTTCTATGTTTTACCAGATTGACGGTCTTGCTGTAGATAGGGGTATTACCATGGCTGACCTCAAGGGGACACTCTATGAGTTTTCCCGCCGTTTCTTCGGTGAGGATAGGAGGGTACGTTTCCGCTGTGATTATTTTCCCTTCGTGGAACCCGGTGTTGAAATGGCGATAGAATGCTCAGTCTGTAGCGGCAAAGGCTGCCGTCTGTGTGGCAATAGCGGCTGGATTGAGATTCTGGGTGCCGGCATGACTCACCCTCAGGTGCTCCGGCGTGGCGGTATTGCCCCCGAAATTTATACCAGCTTTGCCTTTGGTATGGGTATTGAACGCCTGCCCATGCTTCGTTACGGGATTGATGACATCAGGCTATTCTACAGTAGCGACCTTAGATTCTTATCTCAGTTCTGAAAAATGAAAGCTCCAGTTAAGTGGCTAAAAGAATATGTGGATGTTGACCTGTCCTCGGCCGACATAGCCAATCGGTTGACCATGGCTGGCAGCGAGGTCAAGGGGATGCAGGTTATCGGTGAGAGCTGGCAGAACATTGTCGTCGGTCAAATAGTTGCTGTTAACCCCCACCCTAATGCCGACCGCCTCCATCTGCCTACCGTAGACCTAGGCACTGAAAAACATACTGTGGTCTGCGGAGCACCAAATCTCAAAGTCGGAGATAAGATAGCCTTTGCCTACCTCGGCGCCCAGCTTATAGATGGGCATACCGGTCAGGTAGTCCACCTCGAGTCAGCCAAAATTCGTGGTGTTGTCTCCAGCGGTATGGTCTGTTCGGAAAAGGAGCTGGGCATCTCTGATAGCCACGAAGGGATTATGGTCTTGCCTGCTGACGCACCACTAGGGACACCACTGGCTGACTATATGGGTGGGGTTATCTTTGATTTAGATATAACACCAAATAGACCTGATTGCCTGTCCATAATGGGTATAGCCCGTGAGGTGGCTGCTTTAACCGGACAGAGTTTGCATCTTCCCGAAACCACGTATGAAGAAGAGTTACCGCCGATAGACCAGCAAATATCAGTAGAGATTGCTACCCCCGATTTATGCCCCAGATATTGTGCCAGCCTGATTACCGGGATAAAGGTAGCTGAGTCACCAATATGGATGCAACAGCGATTATTAGAATGCGGTATGCGCCCGATAAGTAACATCGTAGATATTACTAACTATGTTATGCTGGAGCACGGACAGCCTCTGCACGCTTTTGACTATCACCAGATTAAAGGCAAAAGAATAGTCGTGCGCCGGGCAACCAAGAGTGAAGCTATAGTTACTCTGGACGGAGAGAGGCGGCTCCCTACCCAGGATATGCTGGTTATCGCCGATGCCGAGCACCCGGTGGCTATCGCCGGTGTTATGGGTGGTGCTGACAGCGAGGTTACCCCAGATACCACTTCCATACTGCTGGAATCAGCCAACTTTAATCCAGCCAGCATCCACTATACGGGCAGGGTGCTGAGCCTACCCAGTGAAGCCTGTATGCGCTTTGAAAGAGGCATCTCTCCCGAACTGACTCTGCCGGCACTTAAGCGGGCGACCCAACTAATGACACAGCTAGCCGGTGGCAAAGCTGCTAAAGGGTTGGTTGATGTTTATCCCGGCAAACAGGAGCGAGAATCCATCTCACTATCAACCAGCCAGGCGAAGCAATTACTGGGAGTTGAGTTCAGCTCTGACCAGATAGTAGGGTCGTTGACTTCGCTGGGCTTTGACTGCAAGGAATCAGCTTCAGAGATTCGGGCTACCGCTCCTTACTGGCGAAGCGATATACATCAGGCAGTTGACCTCATTGAAGAGGTTGCCCGCATTATTGGTTACGATAAGATTCCGATGACTATGCTTAGTCAGCCGATACCAAGGCAGAATCCTGAGCCTATCCTTAGCCTCAAGCAGAAGGTGAGCCATAGCCTTACTGGCTATGGCTTCCAGGAGATAATCAGCTATTCCCTGACCGGTCTAGAGATGCTGAATAAGCTGCTGCCTGAGTCCCGTCCCCCTGAACTTACACCCCTGCGTATAGCTAACCCGATGACTGCCGAACAGGAGTATATGCGTCCTAACCTGCGAGCTAACCTTGTTGCTGCCCTGTCTACCAATAGGAGGCACGAGGAGGGGAGCATCAGGCTTTTTGAACTGGGCAAGGTATATGTGCCCCGGCGGAAAGACCTGCCTGATGAACCTGATATGCTATGTGGCATCCTGAGTGGTCCCAGATGGGAAAAATCGTGGCACGGCGGAGACAATCTATTTGATTTCTACGATGCCAAGGGGATAGTTGAAGGTTTGCTCTGCCAGCTGGGTGTGGAGGTCAGCTTTGCTGAGAGCCAAGACAAAAGCCTGCATCCCGTTAAGCAGGCAGCTATAATGGCGGGCGATAGTCGGCTAGGTGTTGTCGGTGAGCTACACCCCGAGGTGTCACAGACATTTGACATCGCTGAGCCGGTCTATCTTTTTGAAATTGAGATGACCGCGCTTTTACCGTTTACCACCGGATATAAAAAATTCCAGCCAATACCGAGATTCCCCAGTATAGTTAGAGATGTGGCGCTGATAGTTGATATCGGAGTAACCCACCAGAGAATAACAGATATCATCAAAAGCTTTGCCCTGGTGAATAAGGTTGATATATTCGATGTCTACACTGGGGAACAAGTCCCGCCGGATAAAAAGTCCCTCGCTTACAGCATTACTTTCCAGTCGCCGAACCATACTTTGACTGACCAGGAGGTTAACCGGGTTCAACA
>CAYRNL010000007.1:7647-14515 GCA_964425705.1 uncultured Dehalococcoidales bacterium | reverse complement strand
CTACATAAGAGGCAAGGTGGCGAATAGCGAACTGGCACAGAAAGAGCCGTGGGTTACGGAATTCCTTGACATTATGGACAACGAAATAAGCTCGTCCAATAAAATCATCAACGACCTTCTGGGGTTCTCACAAGTAGGGAAGCCCTCAGCCTCTCCAGCTAAGATAGAGAGGGTAATTGAGGATGCCCTGGCTCACACACCTATCACAGAGAATATAGAGGTAATCAAAAAGTTTGATGAAGACCTACCTGAAGTTAACATAGACACCGGTCAGATTCGACAGGTATTGGTAAACATAATTACCAATGCCGTGCAGGCTATGCCTGAAGGAGGCAAGCTAACCATAGGTGCCACGGAGAAGGATAAATGCTTAGAGGTAGAGATTGCTGATACCGGTTGCGGGATACCCCAAGAAGTCATAGGTAAAATCTTTGACCCCCTGTTTACCACCAGAGCTAAAGGCATTGGATTAGGGCTGGCGGTGTGCAGAACAATTATTGAAAGACATGAGGGACATATCACGGTAAACAGTAAGGTAGGGGAAGGCACTACCTTTACCATAAAGCTGCTACTAACAAGAGAATAGAAGAGCAATATTGGAGGTAAATAATGGGGAAAACTAATATTCTGGTGGTTGATGACCTTCGGAGCATACGCCTGACCCTGGGCGGAATACTGGAAGACAAAGGATACAATGTAGTTACTGCAGAAAACGGCTACCAGGCAATTAAAGCGGCAAAAAAGGCCCATTTTGATGCCATATTTATGGATATAAAGATGCCAGGGATAGACGGTGTCCAAACCTTCAGGGAAGTTAAGAAGATAGACCCCAGGGCAGTGGTAATTATGATGACCGCTTATTCAGTAGAGGACCTGGTCAAGGAAGCTCTTGAGGAAGGTGCCTATACTATCGTCCACAAACCATTCGATATTGATAGAATCGTAGTTATTATTGAAGAACTACTTCACGAGAAAACCCTGATACTGGTAGTTGACGACCAGTTCAGTGATAGAGAAACCCTCAGGGCGACACTGGAGGATAAGGGATACCGGGTAGCTACTGCCATGGATGGGGCTGAGGCGATAGCGATGGTAAAGAGCCAGCATTATGACATTATCTTTCTGAATGCAAAACTGCCCGGTATGAACGGTGCTGAAGTCCATGAACAGATTAAGAAAACTGACCCCAAGGCAACAGTGATTATGATGACCGGCTACACTGAGAATGATTTAGTTGAAAAGGCGGTGAGCGAGGGTGTTTACACCTGCATACATAAGCCCTTCGCCGTAGAAAAGGTCATAGAGCTGGTAGAGAAGATATCTAAGAGAAAGAACTAATGCCAGAAACATACAGTATTTTGGTAGTAGAAGATGAAGCCGGCACTCTGGCAACTTTGAGTGCCATACTGGAAGACGCCGGATATGAGGTTACCGGGCTGGAGAAGGGTGCCGAAGCTCTGCAGATGATAAAGAGTTGTCCCTTTAATGTTATTGTTACTGATATCAGGCTACCCGATATCGGCGGATTGGAGATACTGGAACTAGCCAAGGAAATAAACCCTGAGGTAGCAGTAATTGTGATGACCGGCTACACCGGCATTGAAACAGCAGTGAATGCCGTTAATGATGGAGCCTATGCCTATTTTGTCAAGCCTATCAATTCAGATGAGATAAAGACCACCATCGCCAACGCTTTAAAGCAGCAAAGGCTCTCATTGGAGAATAGAAGGCTGGTGGATGACTTGCAACAATCTAACAAGCTACTTTTTGAAACCAATGAAGAGTTAAAGAAGGTAACTCAGGCGAAGTCAGAATTTCTAGCCAATATGTCCCACGAGCTGCGAACACCGCTTAATACTGTCATCGGTTTCTCTGAATTGCTACTGGACAAGATACCGGGGAAGATTAACCAGAAGCAAAAGCAATGCCTTGACGACATCTTGGCCAGCAGTGAGCAACTGCTGAGCTTAATCAACGATGTCCTTGACCTGTCTAAAGTAGAAGCGGGGGAGCTAGAACTCAAACAGAAAACCTTTGCTCTAAACAAACTCATAGAATCGCTAACCAGAACTATGACACCTATACTTATGCCGAGGAAACAGAGCCTTGATATTGAGATAGAAAAAGGGCTCCCTCCGATTCATGCCGATAAGACCAAAATAAGACAGGTGCTCCTCAACCTTCTCGGCAATTCGGTTAAGTTTACACCCGATGGAGGTAAGCTAAAAATCGAAGCTATCAGAAAGGATAGATGGTGCCAGGTTAGTATGATTGACAACGGCATTGGCATGAAACAGGAAGAGCAAAAAAGAATATTCGAGCCATTTTACCAGCTGGACAATCCCATAAGCAGGGAGAGAAGCGGGACTGGTTTAGGATTAACCATCGCCAAACAAATCGTAGAAAAACACGGCGGACGAATCCGGGTAGAGAGTGAATACGGGAAGGGGAGCCGCTTTACCTTTACCCTGCCACTGGCAACAAGCGGTTAGCCATATCCCGGAGAGAAACAGGCAGTGAACGAGAAAATACTAATCGTGGAAGATAACTCAAGAAATATGAGGTTGATTGAGATGGTCCTCAGGTCTAAGGGCTATACTCTATTCACGGCTACTGACGGAGAAGAGGCACTGGATACAGCGATGAGAGAACGACCCGACCTTATCATAATGGACATACAGCTCCCCAAAGTAAACGGGCTTGAGGTAACCCGGAGGCTCAGAGATATCCCACTATTCAGCCATACCCCCATTATCGCCATTACCGCCTATGCTATGAAAGGGGACGAGGAAAAGGCTATTGATTCCGGGTGTAATGCTTACTTATCCAAGCCAATAGATACCCGCCAACTACCCAGAGTAATCGCCGAAATGTTACGACAACAGCAAAATAATAACATTGGCATTAATAGAGATGGCGAAGAAGATTCTTATAGTTGATGATGAGCCTGCTTTCGTCAGGCTGGTGGAGCAGGTTCTTACTCAGAAAGGATATGAGGCGCTCACGGCTGGCAACGGGCAAGAAGCCTTACGGCTTTTGTTTAACCACAAGCCAGATTTGGTGCTTCTGGATGTAGTCATGCCTAAGATGGACGGCTGGCAGACCTTAAACCGCATCCGTGATATTGCTGATATACCCATCATCATGCTCACTGGTAAACGGACGGCTGAGGAAGATATAGTCCACGGGCTTGATTATGGAGCTGATGACTACCTCCTCAAGCCGGTGAGGAATAGAGAGCTGGTGGCAAGGGTAAAAGCAGTATTGCGGCGCGCTGAGCTACCCTCTTCGCTGGAGGTGAGGAAAGAAATAACCTACAATGATGATTTTCTCAGCGTGAATATTAATGAGCGGAAGGTTATGGTGAATGGGAAGCGAGTGAAGTTGACACCTAGAGAATTCCGCCTATTAGCTCTCCTCGTGGAAAATGCCGGCTACATCCTCACCCACAAGCAGATACTGGAAAAGGTGTGGGGCTGGGAATATACCGATGACCTGGATTATGTGCGTATTTACATCTCACATCTACGCCAGAAGATAGAACCAAACCCGGCACTACCCAGATATATTATAACCGAACCGGGAGTTGGTTATTCTTTCCAGAAAGCCAACTAAAGTCGCGGTATTTCCCTCAGAAGGTCATACTCCGGCTCCTCATCAATGCATACTGGTTCAGCCTTCACTCTCAATCTTGACAATCTTCTAAGGTGGTGATACATTAGAAAGTTATCTCAGTATAAGCATGGATTTGAATGCGAGTCACCTTGACGAGAACGAATAGATTTTCTACAATTAAAAATAGTAATTATTATTACTATCCTCCCGCCAGTAGTCCTTGGCATTAAGCAGCCTCAACCAAGGAGGTGAGTTCTATTGGATAGTTGGGCAGGCAGGATTTTAAGGGTTGACCTGACCCGAGGTGAGTATTCCGTTGAGGATTTAGCCCCAGATTTGGCAGTGAAGTTTCTCGGCGGACGAGGTCTAGCAACTAAGTTCCTCTACGATGAAGTTGACCCCAAGATTGACCCTCTCAGTCCCGAGAATAAGTTGTTCCTTGCCAGTGGACCACTAAACGGAACAGGTGCTTTAGCTAGCGGTAGGTTTGAGGTGGTAACCAAATCACCTCTAACCGGCGCCATCGCCCTAAGCAATAGCGGCGGTTCCTTTGCTTCTGAGTTGAAATACGCCGGCTATGATTTAATTATCCTTGAGGGTAAATCACCACACCCTGTTTATTTAATGATTAACGATGATGATGTGGAGATTAAGCCAGCACAACATTTATGGGGTAAGAGCACTGTTGACACCGAGGAAATGATTAGGTCAGAGATAGGGAATGCCTGGATAGCTAGGGAGACCCAAATAGCCGGTATTGGTCCCGGCGGTGAGAATCTAGTTAAGATGGCGGCTATTATCCATGCTGGTCATGCTGCAGCTCGCGCCGGGGTAGGGACGGTGATGGGTTCCAAAAATCTGAAGGCGGTAGCGGTCAGGGGGACGAAGGGGATTACCCTGGCCAATGGCGAAGAGTTTAAAAATCTTGTGCTAACCTTTTTGAATGAAATAAGAGAATCTCCTGACCTGCAAAAGCTTTATGACTCAAGGTATGACTATGGCACCTGTAGTTCCATATCACTTGCCCAGAGAACGGGCATGATAGCCCACCGCAATTACCAGGACGGTTCCTTCCCGGAAATGCTTGATGGTGAGAAGGTCTTACAGCATGACTTCTGGACAAAATCCTACTCCTGTTTTGCCTGTCCGTTTCAGGAATTCAAGGCAGGCAGGGTAGCTGATGGCGAGTTTCAGGGGATAGGAGACGGACCAGATTGGGAAGAAGTCGGTCTATTAGGTTCTTCTTGTGGTGTTAGTGACTTCGCCGCTATCGTTAAAGCTAATTATTTGTGCAACGAGCTGGGAATAGATGTTATCGACACCGGGCACGCTATCGCCTGCGCTATGGAGCTTTATGAAAGGGGAATCCTATCGGAAAAGGATACCGGCTACAAGCTCAATTTCGGCAATACCAGAGCTATGGTTGAGCTTGTGGAGAAAACAGGGCTGCGCCAGGGTTTTGGAGATGTATTAGCTGAGGGGGGCTACCGGTTAGCGGAAAAGTACGGGCACCCTGAGCTTTTTATGGGAGTAAAGAAACTGGGGTTTGCCGCTTGGCATCCTCAAGGCAATCAACACTACGGGCTGGCTTATGCTACCAGTAATAGAGGGGCTTGCCATACTAAAGCCATAGCCTTTCTGGCTCCGAGCCGATTTGAATTAGATGGTCAAGCAGCTTGCATCAGAGATGCTCAAGACCATATGGCCGCTGTCGGTTCTTGTGGTCTGTGCTGGTATATCTATGGTCGTTTCTACGGGCTATGGAAGGAAAAGATGATGCCGCTCTTGCTGGAAGCGGCTACCGGTGCTGGCTTTACTGAAGAGAATATGCAACTGGCTGGCGAGCGTATCTGGAATCTGGAAAAGCTATTCAACCTCAGGGCGGGATTTACCGTAGCCGATGACACCCTTCCCAAGAGAATACTTGAGGTACCTTTGCTTGATGGCGATGCCAAAGGAAATGTCCCCCGGCTTGATATTTTATTGCCTGAGTATTACGAGCTTAGAGGATGGGATAAGAACGGCGTTCCCACTTCAGAAAAGTTAGCTCAGCTAGGATTAACTGAGGAATGGGGGGCATATTGCTAAGAATTAAAGTAGACCATGATAAGTGTGGTGGGTGCCGTCTTTGCGAGTTGGTTTGTTCCTTACAGCATATTGAAAATGTCTTTAATCCGAAAAGGTCACGGATAAGGGTATTCCGGGAGGGGAATTCTTTCTTCCCGGTAATAGCCGGGCCATACACCGACGCCGAATGCAACTCCAAAGGCACTGTTGTCATTGATGGGGTTGAAATTGACGAATGTGTATTATGTCGGGCATCCTGTCCCATCAAGCCTGTTTTTAAGGAACCTGATGCTGATATCCCGTTAAAGTGTGACTTTTGTGGAGACCCACCAGACCCCCAGTGTGTCAAAGCGTGTGTTAGCGGTGCTTTAACCCTGGTAGAAGATGAAACGGTGGAATGATTTGATGGAATCAGTGACGATATTTAAAGAGGGTGCCGATGCTATTAAGGAGGCGGGGGGCGAGACTTTTAAATTATGCTTTCAGTGCGGTCTTTGCGCTGCCACCTGTCCCTGGAATACAGTCAGAGATTTCATTATCCCGAGGATGCTCCGCCAGGCACAATTCGGTCTGGCTGACTTTGAAGATGAGGAATGGTGGCTGTGCACCACCTGTGAAGCCTGCGTCAGGCGCTGTCCCCGAGGAGTTGAGATAGCCGATATTATGAAGTCGGTGCGCAAGATAGTGGCGGAGTGGGGTACAACTCCAGCCAGCCTGCGGAGTGTAGCCGCCAGCCTGGGCAGCGTCGGTAACCCGTGGCAGGAAGCACGGGAGAAACGGACGGATTGGGCGAAAGACCTCAATTTAAAAGATTTTACCCAGGGCACTGAGTTTTTATACTTCCCCTGCTGCACCCCCGCCTACGACCCTATGGTCAGCAGCGTAGCCCGAGCTACAGCTAGTGTCCTGCAAAAAACCGGAACCGATTTTGGCATCCTCGGAACCAAGGAAAACTGCTGCGGGGAAAGCATTCGCAAAGCAGGCAACGAGAGTCTGTTCCAGCGCCTGGCCAGAAGTAACATTGTTACCTTTGTTGAAAACGGGGTGCGGAAAATTATCGTTACCTCCCCCCACTGCTACGAGACATTTAAGAATGAATACCCTGAGCTGGGGGGCAACTTTGAAATAATCCACTCTACCCAGTACCTGTCCCGGCTTCTAGAGGAAGGGAAACTGAAGTTCACCA
>CAYRNL010000007.1:0-7547 GCA_964425705.1 uncultured Dehalococcoidales bacterium | reverse complement strand
TAGTAGACCCGGAAAACTGCCTGTTTTTACGCAAAAGGGAATGCAAGATTTGCGCTCCAACTTGCCTGCTTAATGCCATAGACCTTTATCAGCAAGAACAAAAGCTAGAAGTTGAGGTGGGCAATATAATCCTGGCACTGGGCTACGAGACCTTTAATCCCCAGATTCAGAGCGAGTACGGTTATAAAAAATTCAGTAGTGTGGTCACCAGCCTGGAATTTGAGCGAATAATGAGTGCCTCCGGTCCTTACCAGGGAGAGATACAGCGTCCCTCGGATGGGAAACATCCGAAGAAGATAGCCTGGATTCAGTGTGTTGGTTCCCGTGATGTTGCTGCAGGTAACACATATTGCTCAGCAGTATGCTGTATGTATGCTACCAAGCAGGTGATTCTATCCAAGGACCACGATAGCGAGCTTGAGGCTACCGTATTCCACAATGATGTTCGTGCTTATGGTAAGGGATTTGAGCAATATTATGAACGGGCAAAAAATACCCCCGGAGTTCGTTATATATGGAGCAAGGTGTCCGTTGTGAAAGAGGTACCGGAGACAAAGAATGTAGTAATCAGGTACCGGCTCAATGGCACCGAAACCAGGGAAGAAGAGTTTGATTTGGTCGTGCTATCAGTGGGGTTAGCCCCGTCTCCGGGAGCAAAAGAGCTGGCAAATAAACTGTCGGTAGAGCTTAACCCGCATGGTTTTTGTGAGAGTCGTCCCTTCTTGCCTGTTGAAACATCCCGAGAGGGAGTCTATGTTTGCGGGGTATTTCATGCCCCTATGGATATACCCGACTCGGTAACTATGGCTAGCGGTGCGGCAGCACTATCTTCACAGCTTCTTTACCAGCAGCGAGGGACACTGGTTGAAGAGAAAAAGTATCCATCGGAGCGAGATGTCTCCGGAGAACCGCTCCGCATAGGTGTTTTTATCTGCCGCTGTGGTACCAACATCGCCAGAGTAGTGGATGTACCCAAGCTGGTCCAATATACTGAAAACCTGGAGGGTGTCGTTCATACTGAGGAGAGTATTTTTGCCTGCTCCATTGACTCCACCAATCACATACGAGAGGTCATCAAGGAAAAGGAGTTAAACAGAGTTGTGGTAGCTGCCTGCACTCCGAGGACACACGAACCCGTTTTCCAAGAGACCCTCAGGGAAGCCGGAATAAATCGCTACCTGTTTGAGTTCGCCAACATTCGGGAGCAGTGTTCCTGGGTACACCCCAAAGATAGAACAGTAGCCACCAAAAAGGCGCAAGAGCTGGTAAAAATGGCAGTAGCCAAGGCAAAATTGCTTAAGCCACTGGAACGAATTGCCATGACGGTTAATCGTTCCGCTCTGGTTATTGGCGGCGGTATCTCCGGGATGGCAAGTGCTTCAAGCCTGGCTGAGCAGGGTTTTGAAACTTACCTAGTGGAACGCAATGAAGTCCTTGGTGGACTAGCCAGAAGAATTCACCATACCCTGGAAGGCGGAGATGTTCAGGCTTATCTTCAGGAGCTTATCAGAAGGGTCTACCGAAATCCTTTAATCCATGTACATACCAACACCGCTATCACCGAGACTTCTGGTTTTGTGGGCAACTTCACCACCAAAATAGCCGTCGGACCCAGAAAAACAGCTAAAGAAATAGCTCACGGCGTAACCATTATTGCTACCGGGGCTGAGGAACTCAAGCCTGCCGAATATCTTTACGGAGAAGACTCCAGGGTATTGACCCTGCTGGAACTGGAAGCGGAGATAGCCAATGGCAGCCAGAGAATTGCCCAATGCAATAGCCTGGTGATGATTCTATGCGTTGGCTCACGGGAAAAGGATAGACCCTATTGTAGCAGGGTCTGCTGTAGCCAGGCGATAAAGGACGCCCTAAAGCTAAAAGAGATAAACCCCGGTATGGAGATATATGTGCTTTACCGCGATATGAGAACCTATGGGTTTAAGGAGGATTACTATAAGCTAGCCGCAGAGCAGGAAGTAAAATTTATTCGCTATGACCTGGATACCAAACCGCAGGTGGAGGCAGCTCAGGAGGGAGACCAGAATATTCTCCGAGTCAGTGTAGTCGACCCCATGCTAGCACAAAGAGTTATAATAGATGCCGATATGGTCGCTTTAGGGGTAGCTACCGTTCCATCAGCCAGTAATACGGAACTGTCCCAGCTATTTAAATTGCCCTTGAATGAAGATGGCTTCTTTATGGAAGCCCATATGAAGCTTCGCCCGGTGGACTTTGCCAGCGATGGCATCTTTATGTGTGGTCTGGCACACAGTCCCAAGTTCATTGATGAATGCATTGCGCAAGCCCAGGCAGCCGCCTCCCGGGCAGCCACTATACTCACCAGGAATGTTATCTATGGCGAGGGGTCAATCGCCTCCATAGATAAGGAGGCCTGCTCCGGATGCCAGCTATGCATTGGCGTTTGCCCCTATAATGCCATTACCTTTAACGAAGAGGACCAGGTAGCTGAGATTCAAGCACTACTGTGCAAGGGCTGTGGCAACTGTGCTGCCGCCTGCCCCTCGGGAGCCTGTTCTATCAAAAACCTGGCTAATGAGCATATTCTCGCCGAAATAGAAGCCCTGGTTTAGGAGAAATAATGAAAGTAGAGAAGGAAATAAAAGCTGGATTCGAACCTAAAATACTCGGCTTCCTGTGCAACTGGTGCAGCTATGCCGGAGCCGACCTGGCAGGAGTAAGCAGAATTCAGTATGCTCCCAATATCCGGGTAATAAGAACGATGTGCTCGGCTAGAGTTAACCCCATCTTCATATTGAAAGCTTTAACCAGCGGGATTGACGGCGTGCTGGTATTAGGCTGTCATCCCGGGGAATGTCACTATATGAAAGGGAACTACTATACCCGACGGCGGGTTACTGCGGTGAAGCACTTGCTCAAGAATATCGGGCTGGAACCGGAACGGGTCCGCCTGGAATGGGTGTCTGCTTCTGAGGGGAAAAGATTCGCCGATACGGTAGACGAGTTCACCAAAACTATTAAGGGACTTGGTCCCAATCCATTGAGGGTTGCTTAGATGAAAGAAAAGGTTTACGGAGGAGGATTAGTTCAATCCATTGCTGCCGCTATATTAAAAGCGGGACTGGTGGATGAGGTGCTGGCTTTTGTCACCGGTTTGAATGGTCAAGACATTGTGCCTGCCTTCATCAGCAGCGAGGATGAGGCTCAGCGGATAACCACCGCCTCATATAATCCGTGCAGCCTAGCCAAGCTGCTACATAAGTATGGCGACCCGCACAAAAAGATAGGGGTGGTGGTGCGCTCATGCGATGCCCGAGCCATCATTGAGCTGGCGAAGAGAAACCAGATTAACCTGGATAACATCTACATGATTGGCATTGAGTGTTATGGAGTGGCTAACACCAGCGAAGGAGTGGACGGAGAACTCCACATCTTCTTCGACCGAATTGAGGTTGACGGGAAAGAGCAGAAATGGGAGGAGAATATGCTTCGCCCCAACTGCCTGCGCTGTGAGTATCCCATCCCGACTATGGCTGATGTGAGTGTCAGTATTGATAACAACAGTGTCAAAGCCTTTACTGAGAAAGGCAAGCAAATCTTAGCCGCCGCCAACATAGCTGAGTCAGAGGGAACCGCCGAGGATTTAACCGCGACGAAGGAACGGGCTAGAAAATATCAGGAGCGGGACTTTAGCGAACTGGCAAATATGGAATCTGAGGAGAGGCTAAACTACTGGTTATCTCAGTTTGATAAGTGCATCAAGTGTTATGGCTGCCGGGATGCCTGCCCTATCTGTTATTGCAAGGATTGCACCCTGGAGCCGGAGCATATGCTGGTAAAAGGGGCACAGCTTCCCCCGGAGAAGGTATTTCATCTCACCAGACTCATTCATGTTGCCCCCAGTTGCGTAAACTGCGGTCAGTGCGAAGCTGCCTGCCCGGCTGGTATCCCCATCTCCAAGCTATACCACCAGCTTTACAAGGAGCTGAGTTCTATCTTCCGCTATGAATCCGGGTTTGATGCCAGTGTTCCTCCGCCGTTAGACACAATAAGTGAAGAGGAGTTGACCTCAAAGGGGGTGAGCCTTGGTTAAGTTCGTACCGACCACCTGCCCCTACTGTGGGGCTGGGTGTGGAATGCTATTGGTAGTCAAAGATGAAACTGTAATTGGGGTGCAACCCTGGGCACGGCACCCGATAAGCCAGGGGGAACTGTGTATTAAAGGGTGGAATGCCCATCAATTCATTCATCACCCAGACCGACTTAAGAAGCCTCTGATAAAAGAGAAGAAGGGCTTTAAAGAAGCAACCTGGGACGAGGCTCTGCAACTGGTGGCGGATAAGCTCAAGCAGATTAAAAACCAGACAGGGCCCGACTCGCTGGCCATTCTTTCCAGTGCCAAGGGCACCAATGAGGAAAACTACGTGGCTCAGAAATTTGCCCGGGTAGTCCTGGGCACCAACAATGTTGACCACTGCGCTCGTCTGTGCCACGCTTCCACTGTAGTCGGGCTGGCTCAAGCTTTCGGCAGTGGTGCCATGACCAACTCCATACCCGATATAGAGGAAGCCGATTGCATCTTCGTTATCGGGTCAAATACCTCCAGTCAGCACCCCCTGATTGCCAGCCGAATCTGGGCAGCCAAGGAGAAGGGAGCCAAGGTAATACTAGCTGACCCCAGAAAGATACAGATTGGTGATATTGCTGATGTCTATCTGCCCATGAAATCGGGAACCGATGTCGCCCTGCTCAACGGGATGATGAAAGTAATCATTGACAACGGGCTTGAGGATAAAGAGTTTATCAAGGAGAGGACAGAGGGCTTTGATGAGTTGCTTGAAACTCTGGAGAAGGTTTCTCTGGCTGAAGTAGCTGAAATCACTCAGGTGCCAGCCGAGGATATTGAGCAGGCTGCCAAAATCTATGCTCAGGCTGAGCGAGCTTCTCTTATCTATTCTATGGGTATAACCCAGCATACCACGGGCACGGATAATGTCATGTCAACCGCCAATCTGGCAATGCTCACCGGCAACATCGGCAAACCCGGCACCGGTGTTAACCCGCTTAGGGGACAGAACAATGTTCAGGGTGCCTGCGATATGGGAAGTCTTCCCAATGTATTTTCTGGCTACCAGGCAGTAACCAACGATGAGCTAAGGGCTAAAATGGCTAAAGCCTGGGGTGTGGACGAGCTACCGGTAAAAGTCGGCTTGACTGTGGTGGAGATGATGAATGCAGCGGCGTCAGGCGAGCTCAAGGCAATGTATATCATTGGTGAAAACCCGCTACTTTCTGACCCTGATGTTAACCATGTGAGACAGGCACTGGGAAAACTTGATTTCCTTGTGGTTCAGGACATCTTCCCCACCGAGGTCACGGCGCTGGCTGATGTTGTCCTGCCTGCTGCCTGCTGGGCGGAGAAGGATGGAACCTTTACCAATACTGACAGGCGAGTGCAGCTGGTAAGGAAGGCAGTGGAACCACCGGGTGAAGCCAAGGCAGATTGGGAAATCATATGTCAGCTCGCCAGGTTGATGGGGGCATCTGAATTCTTCCCGTTCACCTCGGCGGAAGAGGTATTCGCCGAAGCGTGTCAGGTAACACCTCTGTACCACGGCATGAGCTATAAAGCGCTGGAGCAACCTGACGGTTTGCAGTGGCCCTGCCCCAGTGAGGGTCATCCCGGCACCACTATCCTGCACCAGCAGCAGTTCACCCGGGGTAAGGGGAAATTCCATCCGATAGCTTACAAAGAGCCAGCCGAAGTTCCCGACGAAGATTATCCCTATCTTCTCACCACGGGCAGGGTTATCGCCCAGTGGCATACCGGAAGCATGACCCGGAGGTCACCAGCGCTGGAGAGCGAGTTCCCTGAACCCTTCATTGAGATTAACCCCGAGGATGCCAAAAAGCTGGGGATAAAAGATAAGGAGCTGGTTAAGGTGAGTTCACGGAGGGGGGATATACAAGTCAAAACGCTGGTTACTAATAGAATTAAGCAGGGGATTGTCTTCATACCCTTCCACTATGCTGAAGCGGCAGCTAACGTGCTCACCAACCCCGCTCTTGACCCCATAGCCAAGATTCCCGAGTTCAAGGTCTGTGCTGTTAAGATTGAAAAAGGAGGTTAGTTTCAGCCTCTCTTAGAAATTCGTCCGCGGTAAGGAAAGGATTATTTATTTTTTTCCACCAGTTTGCGGCGGATAATCTTACCACCGGGCGATTTGGGCATTTCCTCTATAAATGCTATGCTCTTGGGACACTTGAAGGTAGCCAGACGCTCGCTACAGTATTTCAGAAGCTCTTCCTCGGAGCATTTCTCACCTGGTCTCAATACTACAAAGGATTTGACTTCTTCGCCATAGAGAGGGTCAGGTACACCCACTGTAGCTGCATCTTGAATCTTGGGATGGCTGTAGAGAACCTCATCTATTTCACGGGGCTGGATATTCTCACCACCGCGGATAATTAGCTCTTTTATGCGCCCGGTAATGAAAACAAAGCCATCTTCATCCAAATACCCCAGGTCACCGCTGTGGAACCACCTGTCAGGGGTTATCGCCGCAGCAGTAGCTTCCGGGTTCTTGTAATAGCCCTTCATAACATTCTCACCCTTGACCATAATCTCCCCTTCTTGCCCCGGTGGTAACTCCTGCCCTTCCTGATTAATGATTTTGACCTTGCAGCCCTGGGCTTTACCCGCCGAGCCTGCCTTTTGCCGGCTTGTCTCTCTGGGGTTGGTGGTTACCTGACTTGCCGTCTCTGAGATACCATAGGTTTCAATAATACCTATATTGAATCTCTCGCTAAAAGTATTCAGCACCGATACCGGGAGGGGAGCCGAAGCAGAGCGACCGAACTGAAGCCGGGATAAGTCAAGGTTCTCCGCCTCTTCTTTCGGTCTGTTGAGAAGGATGGAGTAAATGGTAGGTACCGCATTGAACCAGGTAGCCTCATACTTAGCCAGAGCCGGCCAGAAAGCACTGGCGCTGAAACGACGGGGTAGTATTATGCTGCTCCCCGCCAACAGACCTGCCACCAGGTTGACTACCTCAGCATTAATATGGAAAAAGGGCAACAGGCACAGGCACCGGTCGTTTTCAGTGAGACTGTGTCCATCAATAATAAATTGGGCTTCATACAGGAGATTGCTGTGGGTGAGGAGCACCCCCTTGGGTCGTCCCGTAGTTCCGGTAGTGTAAAGAAGCTCGGCTTCATCGTCAGCCGAGACCTCTGCTGGGGGTGCCGGGGTGGTTGCTGGGGCTTGTTGAAGCTGCAAATCTTCATCACCTTCGTTTAATATGGCAACCGGCAATGTTTTCCCCCAAAGTTGCCACACCTCCTGTAGAAGAGGCATCAAATCAGGCGTGGTAACCACTATTTTGCTCTCGGCATGCTCCAGAATATACTGAAGTTCCGGGGCTTGCAGGTGAATATTGACGGGATTAGCCACCACCCCCATTTTCATTGGCGCAAAAAAGATATAAGCATACTCAGGGATATTAGGCATAAGGATTGATACCTTGTCCCCCTTGCCTATTCCCTGCTGGCGTAAGGTCTCCACTATC
>CAYRNL010000006.1:0-14592 GCA_964425705.1 uncultured Dehalococcoidales bacterium | reverse complement strand
GGCAGTGGGGCTCCGGCTCGCTTGGCTAGTAGCTTGGATAGAGCAATGCGAATGGCAAAGTTGATGCGGAAGGCTTCACCACCGCTAAACATTTCGTAGCTTCGCAGCCCTAGCTCATCGGAGATATTAATATCCAGAGTTTCCCGTAAATCGCCTTTCTTTGTCTCCCGCTGGGGTTCCATTTTGACATGCATTCTATTATCGGTCATGCGCCCCAGCAGTTTATTGGCTTCAGCTTCAATCTCAGGAAGTGCCATCTCAATGAGCAGGGCTTGTATCCCTTCTTTACCAAATGCTTGGGCTAACTCTTTGTAGACTTTCTCCTCCTGGGAGAGTTGACCCAGCAGTTTTGTTTTCTCCTTCTTCTTATTCCCCAGTTCGGAACAGCGCTTTATCTTCTCTTTGGCACTCCATATCGTTTCCTGGGATTGATGTTGCCGGGTAAGCAGCGCTTGGTGTTCGGCTTCCGCCTGATTCAGTTCATTAACTATCTGGGGAAGCGAGTTAATTTCTAAAGCCAGGTCTTGTCCCCTTTGGTTATCCGACTCCAGATTGTGGCGTAGCTCTTGAGCAGCCTCCTCAGCTTTGGAGGTCTCCTCCTTTTCCTGGTTGATGAGCCTTTCGGCTTCCTCCAGCCTCAGTTTCTGATTTTCATATTGTTCCAGGGTAGTCAGGTTTTGGCGAACCTCTTCGTGCTGGTGTGAATCATAGTCAAGTTTGGTTAATTCGTCTTCAAGCCGTTGCAAAGTCTCCTGCTCAACAGGGGCAAAGTCCTTGCTGGCCAGGCGTTGTTCAATTTCAGTCAGCCTTTTTTCCTCTTCGTTTAACTGATTAGTGGTTTCTTCGGCTTCAGTGATTTGATGGGTAAGGATGCTGGCTCTGGTTTGGGCTGAGGTCTTATCCTGGTTCAATTTTGTTTCCAGCTGCAGCGCCTCATTTTTAGCCGATTCAAGCGCTGCTTTCTTGCCAGCCAGCTCATCTTGATTTGCCTTTAGAGAATCGGATTTGCTCTGCATATCGGCGTCATATTTGGTTTTTATTCGCTTAATGCCGTCTGTACCCAGGTCTGTCTCACACAGTGGGCACCTGGCACCGCTCTGGGTTACCAGAAGGTCAAGCTTTTCTGCTAGCTCCCTTATTTCTCGCTCTAGCTGGGTGTTGCTGGATTCCAGATAATGAACCTGAGCCTGTAATTCCTGGCAAGCCTGTCTTTTTTGATTCAATGTCTCTTCCTGCACCGCCAGTTGGCTTAATTGATTTTGTATCTGCTGTAGCTCACTTTTGCAGAGGGGTAGCTTTTGTGAAGTAGCTTCTAGTTCTTTGATTCTGCTTTGAATTACGGCGTGGTCTTTAACCAGGGCTTGCCCTGCCTGGGATATTATCATTTCCAGCTGGTGCTTGCGCTCGTTGAGTGAAGCCAGGTATCTGAACTTCCGGTCAAGTTCATCGCATAGTTTCTTGGCTGAACTAAAGCGGGTATAGCCTTCTTCTATGGCGCTGCGCTGGGCGATTAACTGCTCATACTCCCTGACTCTGGACTGGTGTTGTTTCGCCAGTTCGTTCCAGCGTTCCAGGTCTCTTTCTGTCTGGGCGATATGCTCCTGCAATTGAGTTAGCTGTTGTCTCTTGTTTTCCAGTAAGTCCCTTTCCTGTCGCAGTCCGTTCAGCTTGGATTCGTGCTCCTGTATCACGCTTTCTATCTCAGTAAGCTGGCTCTGTGCCGTTTCCAGCTCAGCTTGGTAGGTGGGGAGCTGGGCTAATTCGTTATCAATATCCTGAATGGCGTTATTTAGCTGAGCACTTTCCGTTTCCTGCTGTTTCGCCAGCTCTTTAGCCTGTTCCTCCAGCTCATCATAGAAGGAGAGCCCGAGGATATCAGCCAGCACTTGCTTGCGCTTGACCGGAGGTTGCTTGGTGAATTGGTCGGCTTGACCCTGCCGCAGGAAGGCGCTATTAATGAAGGTGTCATAGTCCATATGTAGCAGTGCAATAATTTTCTGCTGTGTCTGGGCTATTCTGTCGCCGGAGATTACTCTAAAACCGTTATCGCTGGCTATGAATAAATCCAGGCTGCTCTGTCCTGATGCCCGCCGCCGTTTCGGTCGGGAGTGCTTGCGGATGATGCGATAGGGTTGCTGCCCCACAGCGAAGTTAAACTCCACCTCCATTTCCGACTGCCCCAGATGGATGAGGTCATCATCACTTTTGGCTCTGGTTTTGCCCCACAGCGCCCAGGTTATGGCGTCAATCAGTGCTGATTTCCCGTGACCATTATCACCGCAGATGCAGGCGGTGCGCATGCCGTTAAAATAGAGGGGTGGCACATTATCCCGGTAGCACATAAAATTGCGCATTTTGAGCTTGATGGGAATCATTTATTAAGCTTCCTCAGATAACAACCCTTTTCGTTATTTTAGCATAAATAAGGAATTGTTTATCTACCTCACCCCCTTAATCCCCCTCTCCTTCAAAGGAGAGGGGAGGATATTAAAAAGAGGGGCTTAGCCCCTCTTAGACACTCCGCTTTCTCAAAACGGGTCCTAAGTCCTGAACCTGAAGGTTGGTTTTCTAGTTTTGGTAATTAGTATTTTGAATTTGTTTAGGGTTCCTTCATCGTCAAAGGAGAGGGGTGTAGGGATTTTTATTTATCAAAATAAGATATATAATACTTAAAGGTCAGTAACTTGCTAATAGCAGGGTTAATCAAAAAATAATTACGGAAAGGGGGTGTCAAGATGGAAGAGGAAGACTTGGAACAAAGAAAACTGATAAAACTGGAAGAAATGAGCTTGGAACAAAAACAACAGGCGGAGCGGTTATATCACCAGTTGGGTTTAGAGCCCGTGGTGAACAAAGTGCTGAAGGAGTTTCCCAAGTCGCTTGCGGGCATGGATAAGGTAACGGATAAGATATTCGGTCCCTACGATGTGAAGGGGCGTGCCGATGCTGTGGCTAAGATAACTGCTCTGGCGACATATGCGGCGCTAAGTGAACAGTATAATAAACAGGCAGGAGATTTAGGAGCACGAATAACCTCAGTAGAAGGAGAACGTGACCACGTAAAAACCGATTATGACAACCTCGTAGCTAAGGTAGCAGATGTAGTGGGGGGCAGCTATGAGGAACTAAAAGCCAATTATAACGAACTGGTGACAAGACTGTCTGATGTAGAACAGTTAGGGTCACAAGCAGCGACCTTAACTAAAGAAAAGGCACAATTAACCGAAAAATATGAATCGCAAATAGCCTCGCTAACAAGTGAGCATGAGAAAGAGATAAGCAACGTAAGAGCACAATTAGCTGAGCGCGATGCAAAAGTTGAGGGATTGGAATCGGATAAAGCGACTCTAACTCGTGAACTTGACCAGCTGCGAGAAATATCAGCCAGAGATTATGACCTGTTGAAAATTGCCGCAACCACAATGGCTGAGGCAATACCATATGAGGAGATAAAGAAGAAGCTGGGAGAAGAGATGTACGACTTCCTTCTCGAAGATTCCAAAGTACCGGATAAGGTGATTGGTGGTGTGGGGAGATTTATTGACTTTAAAAAATATTTGGTAGTAGCTGTGGAGAAGGGAGCTAAAGAAGCCGGTAAAAGTGCCCAAAAAATATTGAGTAAAGCACTCCGTTAAGACTGACTAGAAAACCTTTAGTCCTTATAAATGGTGGTTTCTATCTTTCTACAGGTAGTCCTTTAACTTCCGGGAGCGGCTGGGGTGGCGTAGCTTGCGCAGCGCCTTAGCTTCAATCTGACGAATTCGTTCTCGGGTTACATTGAATTCCTTGCCCACTTCCTCCAGAGTTCGACTTCGCCCATCTTCCAGACCGAATCTGAGTTGAACTACTCTTTGTTCGCGAGGGGTAAGGCTGTCCAATGCCTCGCTAATCTTCTCTTTGAGCAGTTGCCGGGATGCGGCATCGGCTGGTGCCAGAGCATTCTGGTCCTCAATAAAGTCGCCCAGGTCGCTGTCTTCCTCATCGCCAATAGGTGATTCCAGTGATACTGGCAGTTGCGATAACTTGACTATTTCCCTGACTCTCGCCGGCGGCAGCTCCATTTCCTTGCCGATTTCCTCGGAGGTAGGCTCTCGTCCATACTCCTGGGCCAGGCGGCGGCTTATTCTCAGCAGTTTATTAATGGTCTCCACCATATGAACCGGGATGCGGATGGTTCGGGCTTGGTCGGCTATGGCTCGGGTAATAGCCTGGCGAATCCACCAGGTGGCATAAGTGCTGAATTTATAGCCTTTATGATAATCAAATTTCTCTACGGCTCTGATTAGCCCCATATTTCCCTCTTGAATAAGGTCAGCGAAGGATATGCCCCGTCCAATATATTTCTTGGCTATGCTGACCACCAGACGCAGGTTGGCGTCAGTGAGATGCCTTTCGGCTTGTTCTGCCTCACGTTCCATATTCTCCAGGTAGGTACCAAATTGCCTTTCATGAAGCTGAAGAGAATTAAGAAAGGAGGAATTTGTGACCAGTTTTTCTATATCAGTGAGAGAGGTGTCTTCTCCAGCGATGTCGGTAACTTCTCTGGGTAACAGGCTAATATTTAGTGAGAGATTGATAAGAAGCTGCTCTGTTTCCAGCACGGGTATATTTGTCTGGTGAGCGATATCCTGAATTAGCTGTCGGTCTATTTCAACCACGATACTTTCTTGTAATTTGGTATTAAAAATGCTGCCTATGGAGCTATCCGTGGGGGTTAAGCCAAGCTGTTCTTGGAGGGATATGATAATGTCTGAAGTTTGCCCCAGCTTCTTTAATATAGCAATTAATATTTCAGTTGCCGAAGGGAGCCGGCCATATCTCTGCAGGTAGTCTTGTTTAATCTCGTTGGTGCGGTTACCCTCTTCCATCTTTTTCGCCAGGACCTTTTCATCATCAGCGGTGAGCAAATGCACCCTGCCAATTTCGTGAAGGTACATACGGACAGGGTCATCTACTATCTCCTGCTCCTCAGCAGGTTCTAGCGTTACTTCCAGGTTAGACGGTGCTTCGGCTTCAGTGCTCTCAACATTGATGTAGCCTTTTCCGTGTAGCAGTGATTCTGGCTCAATCCCTTCCTCGCTTGGCAGTAGCTCTTTATTATTCTGGTTGGGAGGAGGGAATTGGTTGAAGTCCTTGCTGTTTTCTGGGTTCACTGTTTACCTCCTTCGCCCTGCCTGCCTCTAACTTTTTGACTAAGAACTTCCCCCAGTTGAATGCTGCTGTCAATACCCTGCTCCTCAAGTTTAGCCATTTCGGCGGCAGTTCCGCCCGTTTCAGCTTCCAAGGCTAGTATTGCTTCCTTTTTCCTCTCCAAATCTCTAAGTAGCCTTTCTCGGAGGCGAAGGGTGCAGTTGGTATATTTCTCTTCTATTTGATTGGGGGGTAAGCTCTTGGTCATCAGGTGCTCAGCATATTCCCACAGTGCTGTGTCCAACTTATCCTTAACGGATGATACATCACTAGACTGCTGGCAGGCAGTAAAGATTTCCCGGTTTTCGCTATTCTCAAAATATTCAGGTAAGGGATGCTGGTTTGAGGCTTTAAGCTCAGGGTGCTGAAGTAGCAGAGTCAGACAGTATTCCTCAACAGGGCTGGAGTGAATCGGGCGCAGAGCGTGGGTAAAAGCTTCCTCCTTAGGCTCTCGAGTTCTGCGCTCGGATTTGGCTGTACTTAGTGCTGTCTCCAATTTACGATAGCTGGTTCCCGTCAGTTCCACCAGCTTGTTAAGATAATGGTCTTGGCGGGTGGCATCCCTAATCTCAGCAACAATGGGCAGTAGCTTATCTACGGCCTGGGATTTACCTCTGGCGGTAGTCAGGTCAAGTTCAGAGGAAACCTTATCAAAGGTATAATCAATTATGGGTACCGCTTCTTGTAACAGGTGTTGCCAGTTTTGCGTATCTTGCTTGATGACATCATCAGGGTCTTTGCCCTGGGGCATAATGATAACCTTTACCTCGGCATTAAGGGTGTTCTCATAACCGACGCTTCTCATCGTGGCTTCCTCGCCGGCAGCATCGGCATCGAGGGCGAATACCAGGTTTTTGGTTAGCCTCTTTAGCGTGCTGAGCTGTTTCTCGGTAACTGCGGTTCCCATAGAAGCGACCACATTGGTGAAGCTATTCTGATGGGCGGTAATAACATCCATATAGCCTTCTACAATCACTGCCAGGTCTTGCTGGCGGATAGCTGTGGCGGCTAAATTTATGCCATAAAGATTGCTGCTCTTGTCAAAAACGGGTGTTTGGGGTGAATTGAGGTATTTAGGTAGTGAATCGTCAAGCACCCTTGCCCCAAAACCGATAATGCGTCCTTTACTGTCACTTATCGGGAACATTAAACGGTTACGAAATCGGTCATATGTTTTGCCCTCTTCTGTTTCGGTCAGCAAGCCGGCGGTCACCAATTCCTTTTCTGAGTAACCCCGCTCCAGTAGATATTCCTTTAGTGCATCCCAGCTATTTAGACTGAATCCCAACTGAAATTCAGCAATAGTTTTTGACGAGAAACCCCGATTGGATACATAGCTTTGTGCCTTTTTCCCCGCCGCAGAGTTGAGGAGCAAATTGTGGAAATACTGAACTGCTGCCTGGTTAACCTGATATAATCGTTCCTTTTCCCCGGTTTCCGGTTCAAACCTTGACGGGATGGTAATTCCTGTTCTGTCGGCAAGGTGGCGCAGCGCTTCCCCGAAGGTAATTCCCTCCTTTTTCATTATGAAGGAGAAGGCATCGCCACCGGTATTGCAGGCACCAAAGCAGTGCCAGCTCTGCTGCTCAGGATAGACAAAGAATGAGGGGTGCTTTTCGCTGTGGAAGGGGCATAGTCCCCGGAAGGTCCGTCCCGACTTGGTCAGGCGAACATACTGGCTGACAATATCAACAATATCTATCCTCTGCTTTACTTCGTCAATAACGCTCATCGTAGTATTTTGTAACCCTATCCCCTTCCCCTTATCAAGGAGAAGGAGAATTGTGGTTTTGAAAGGGCAAAAGCCCCTTCAAACTATCCTTAATAAGGGGGAAGTAATTTCTCCAGAGGGGTATAGTCCCTCTAAAACTCCTCTTGTTACATTATACTTCAAAAGAGAGGGGGAAGGAATGGTGGTGAAGGGGTAAAACCCGCTTAAACTATCCCCGTTAGGCAGGTCCTAAAGTAGCTTCCATGGTTGTTGACCCTGCCCCTTTAATCCCTTCCTCTTTCGTGAGGGAGTGGTTTTGATTGGAGTGATTTTGATTAAGGATAGCTCTTCAGCCATCCTCAGGGCATACTGGTCGGTCATACCGGCAATGTAGTCAACCACTCTCCGTTCCGTCTCATCACTGTAAAAACGATACTCCGGCGGTAGCTTGTTGGCATTCTTGGTGAAGTAGTCGTACAGGGCACCGACCACTGCCTTTGCCTTCTCCGCCTCCTGCTGGATAAGGCGCAGGTTATATACCCGGTCAAAAAGGAACTTATGCAGGGTGTTGGTTGCCTCTAGAATCTCAGGGCTCATACTGATGGCAGGCGTACCGGTGCTGTTATAACTCCTGACTTCCCACGAGGAGTTGATGATATCGTAGACCATAGTGCCTATGCGCTGGGAGCGGGTGAAGCCTAATACCTTGACGGTGGAAAGGGGTAAATCGTTCTCAGTAATAATGTTAGCCCTTATCGCATCGTCAATATCATGGTTGATATAGGCTATGGTATCAGCAATCTTGACCACCTCACCCTCAAGGGTATTTACCTTCCCCCAGCCCTGCCCCAGGATATCTAGTTTTGTCTTGGAGTGGTTCAGTATGCCGTCTCTTACCTCCCAGGTAAGATTGAGTCCATGACCATCATTTTCCAGGAGGTCAACCACGCGCAGGGATTGTTCATTATGCCTGAATCCGTGGTGATAGAGTTCATCTAAAGCATCCTCGCCGGCATGCCCGAAAGGAGTATGCCCCAGGTCATGACCCAGAGCAATTGCCTCAGCCAGGTCTTCATTGAGGTTCAGGGCTCGGCTTATAGTGCGGGCTATTTGAGATACCTGCAGGGTATGGGTAAGCCGCGTTATATAGTGGTCGCCTAGCGGGGTGATGAAAACCTGTGTCTTATGCATGAGGCGGCGGAAGGCTTTGCTATGAATAATGCGGTCCCGGTCACGCTGAAAGACAGTGCGTACGAGGCATGGCTCCTCCGGTCTGAGCCTGCCCCGTGACGACTTGCTTTTTACTGCATAGGAAGAAAGGCTTTCTTCCCGCTCTTCTGTTAGCTGGCGAATATTAAGCCGATTAAACACTAACTAATATTAAGTTTTTTCTCGAGCTTGGCAATCAGTTCCCTGGTGGTGTCTATCATATCCGGGCTTACCGAAACTGAGGTAGTGCCCCATTCCACCAGTTTTTCGGTTACCTCAGGGTAAACTGATGGTGCCTGTCCGCAGATGGAGCAGGTAACACCCCTGCTCTTGCATCCCTTGACCACGCGTTCTATGGACAGCATCACCGCTTCATTGCGCTCATCAAAGGTTGCGGCTAGTTTCTCGCTGTCCCGGTCAATACCCAGGGTAAGCTGGGTCAGGTCATTTGAGCCGATGGATACGCCGTCAATACCGACATCAAGGAATTTCTCCAGGAGGATGACATTGGACGGCACCTCAACCATCATCCACAGTTTGAAGTTGTCAGATTGCTTTAGACCTACGGATTCCAGAATCTTCTTCGTTCGTGCCATCTCATCAACAGTTCTGACGAATGGAATCATAACCCACAGGTTATCATACTGCTCTCTGACCTTCTTGATAGCTTCCAACTCCAGTTTGAATACATCAATGTCGGAGACATACCGCGAAGCACCCCGATAGCCAATCATGGGGTTTTCTTCTTCAGCCTCGTAGTTTTCTCCGCCCTTAAGGGCGCGGTATTCATTGGTCTTGAAATCGTTGGTTCTGTAGACCACCTGCCGAGGGTAGAACGGTTTAGCGAACTTGATTAGTCCTTCCGCCAGCTTTTCCACAAACTCGTGACCTCGCCCCTGACTAATCATGTAGTTGGGATGTTCGCCAATCCGGGCGATGATGAACTCGGCTCGGAGCAATCCTATGCCGTCGACATTGCGCTGTGCCACTTTGTCAGCTATGTCGGGTTCAGCCAGGTTCACCAGGACCTTTGTCTTTGTTTTGACAGTTGAGCTTGGGCCTTCGCCGGCAAGCCTGGTCTCAGCCACTTTACCGTCGTAGACATTACCGGTGGAACCGTCCACGGTGATTACCTGCCCATCTTTCAGGGTAGAGGTAGCTTTGCCGGCACCAACAACGCAGGGTATACCCAGCTCACGGCTGACGATGGCGGCGTGGGCGGTCCTGCCGCCACGGTCGGTAACGATGGCTATGGCTCGCTTCATTGCCGGGACAAAGTCGGGAGTAGTCATTTCGGCAACCAGGACATCGCCGTCGTTCACCTTGTCTATCTGGGAAGCGTCGGGTATTATTTTGACGGTGCCGACGGCTATGCCGGGGCTGGCCGGTGCTCCTGATAGAAGCACCGGGGCAGTAATCTTGGGTGCAGCTTCAGCTGCAGCCTCTTTTATGGTTGTTACCGGGCGGGTCTGAACAATATAAATGTTATTATTTTCCTTGGCCCACTCAATATCTTGTGGGAATTCATAGTGGTCCTCAATTCGTTTGCCGATTTCGGCTAGCGCGATGATATCCTCGTCGCTTATTTTTTGTGCTTCTTGCTCAGCAGGAGTCAGATTCACTTTAACATCGGCATAATCGCCGTTGTCTTGTTTCTTTCTTATCAGTTTCCACTCTTGCTTGGCAATTTCCTTCTTGGTGAGTTTCATCCCGTCCTTTTCCACAGTGTAAGTATCAGGGGTTACATCTCCGGAGACAATCATTTCACCCAGTCCCAGGACGGCTTCAATGGTTATCTTGCTGGTATCGCTGAATATTGGGTCCAGAGTAAACATCACTCCGGAAACCTCAGATTGCACCATCCTCTGTACCGGGACAGCAATACCCACCTTGAAGTGGTCAAAGCCCTGCTGAACTCGGTAGAAGATGGCTCGTGCTTCAAAGAGGGAAGCCCAGCACTTTTGAACGGCTTTCACCACATCGTCCTCTCCTTCAATATTGAGGTAGGTGCTTTGCTGGCCGGCAAAGGAAGCCTCGGGCAGGTCTTCAGCGGTGGCGGAAGAGCGCACCGCTACCAAGCCCTCGCCCATTTCTAAATAGTGCTTCCGGATTTCTGTAGCTATTTCCGCAGGCATTGGCGACTTTAGGATTAACTCTCTAACCTCAGCCGCAGATTTCTGCAGGTTTTTACTGTCATTGACATCTACGGGTTCCAGTATTCCCCGAATTTTGTCCATAATTTTTGTCTGTTTCAGGAAGTCAAAGTAAGTGGCTGCAGTTACAATAAAACCAGGGGGAACCGGTATGTTAGCGTTGGTCATTTCCCCTAAGTTAGCGCCTTTTCCACCAACCAGCCCTACATCGTTTTTACCGACTTCATTAAACCAGACTATTTTCTTTTGACCTTGAACCATCACTTATCCTCCTTTTACACCACTGTTATTATACCATAATGGTTTTTGACCAACAAGCTGACCTATGCTATATTTAGAAGTTGTTTAGCAACCTATCCCCCTGACCCCCTTCCCTTTTTAAGGAGAGGGGGATTAAGGGGGTGAGGTTAAAAAAAAGCTTCATATTTGGGGGGATATAAGGTATGGAGATTACTTGGCTCGGTCATTCTTGTTTCAGTATTAAGGGCAGCCATGCTACCGTTATTACTGACCCCTATTCACCGGAACTGGGCTACTCCTTGGGCAAGCCTACGGCGCACATTGTGACGGTGAGTCATCAGCACCCGGGACATTGTTATGTTCAGGGAGTCGGTGGTGAACCGAGACTGGTTGCCGGACCCGGGGAGTATGAAATCAGAGGCGTCCTGATTATAGGCATCGCTACCTTCCATGATAAAGTGGGGGGTAAGGAGCGGGGCAAGAATACCGTCTTTCTTACCGAGGTAGATGAGATTTCGGTGTGTCACCTTGGTGACCTGGGGCATGTACTCACCGCGGCGCAGGTAGAGGAACTGGGTAATGTGGATGTGCTGCTGCTTCCGGTGGGTGGGGTGTCCACAATAACTGCTCCTATGGCGGCTGAGGTAGTACGACAGCTTGAGCCAAAGGTAGTGGTGCCGATGCACTATAAAACCCCGGCACTGAATAAGGAACTGGAGCCAGTGGATAGGTTTCTCAAGGAGATGGGAATAGAGCAGCTTACCCCTCAGCCCAAGTTATCTCTTACTCGGTCAAGCCTGCCGGATAGCATGCAGGTTGTTTTACTTAGCTATGGTGGGACTGCAAAATTGACTCCTTATAGCGGAGGATTAGACGATGAACAGGGGAAACTTTTGTAGATGGTATGATGAAACTTCGGGTGTGAAACGGGCTTATGATTTAGGCCTAATCGCTAAGAAATGGGTGGAGAAGTATTGCTGGAATGGCGGCAAGGGGTGTGTCAGGAAGAAGAGGTTTGAGGAGGAAGGATACGTATCTCCTGATTATGTATTACCCGATGGAACTATAAGTGAACGTGTTAAGAAGCACTTGGAGCAGAAGTCTTAAAATCAGGCACCGGGTTCTCTGTAGCTGCTAAAAAAGGATTTATCCGTAGATATATACTCTAGTTTCCCCTTTTCACCCGCCTATCGGTGAAACTCTGTCTTTCCGTTGACACCCCATATTTTTTATGTATGGGTTAGGGACGTCTGACTATTGCCACCAGTGCCAGCATGGTAATTATTAGCAGTATTATAGTCAGGAACAGGGCACCAATCAGATACTTTATCCAATCAGGAGTAGTTGGCTGAGCTGGAGCCGGTGCCGGCGGTGACGGTGGAGCTGGAGCCGGGGTAGGGGTGGGGCTTGGGGGTGGAGCCAGTGTTTCTGCAGGCTGCGATTCAGTGGTAAAGGCACCAACTGCACTCCAGGCACTGCAGGTATCATCGTTAATAGCTCTGACCTTCCAGTAATAGGTGGTATTGTAGTTCAGGCTTATATTACACTCCCAGGCAGTGCTGGGTAGAGCATAACTGTCCATCTTTAGGATTGAAGGATTAGATAAGTAAGCGTCGGTAGATACTATTAGCTCATACTTCTCAGCTCCGGCGACAGCGTTCCACTGAAGTACTGGTTTTAGCGCCACCTCACTGGCACCAGCTTCAGGATACAGGAGTTTGGGGACAGTAGCCTCATTGCCAAGGCTGGTGGTGAATGACCACTTATCTGACCACGGGGATAAAGTTGGCTCGGTGACTCTTACCCGCCAGTAGTAGGTGGTATCTGGCTCAAGGGTGGGTAGCTGTGCTGAGCTGGCTTTGGTATCACCCTCAAACGGGACGGTGGTGGTGGAGAAGTCGGTGTCATAGTCAAGTTGCCACTCATATTCGGTAGCACCCTCCAGCGTTTCCCAGTCAAGGCTGACACTGCTAATCTCAGTGTCCCTGAGTGTGCCTACACCTGGCGCTTTATCCTGTGGTGAAGTCAGGGTGACTGGCGGGGTCAGGCTATCGGTAAAGGTCATTAGTCTGACACTATGGCTATCAAATGCCCACAATTGATTGCCCTGTATCCATAGCTTGGTCAGGGTAGCATCTTCATCAAGACCCCGGGTTACCGTTTCAAATGTCGGTCCTAAGGAGTATGTCGGATTAAGCGAGCGTTCCATACCGCCATCAGTCTTGAAGTTAGTGGCATATAGTGTGCCATCAGTTGAGGCTATCAGTTGTCCAAGCCTGCCACCACTGGGTAAGGTAGTATCTATGCTTTCCCAGTAAACATCTTTGCCGATGGTAAAGCGGTAAATATCCTCATCGGCGGTATCGCTGGCGGCATAGACGGTGCTGTTACTACTAAATTCAGGGTCAAAGGCAACAGATACCAAACCGGTGAGCGGTTTGGAGACAGCGTCCGGGGGCAGCGGCTCAAAGGATGAGCCGTCGTCATCAGACCAGTAGACCCAGCCGTTGGTATTACCTACCAGTATGGTTTCATCCTGTTCATAATTGGGCGACAGGACTATAGAGTTTAACGATTGGTCTCCAACTGTTGTTCCATCGGAGTAGCTAAAACCGCCGTCGGTGGTGAGGTAAACCAGCCCATTACTGCCATTGTAGCTGCCAGTAAACAGGGTATTATCGTCAGCTACCGCCCATATATCAATAGAGGCTGGGGCGACTCGCCGCGAGCTGAAGTCCCGGCCGCTATCAGTTGATTTCCATATTGCCGAACTGGCGCCACTGGTTCCGGCAATAAATACCACCTGACTTTCGTTGCCGTATCGGGGGGAAAGGGAAACGAACTTGAGATGACTGGCATTAGCCAGGGTGCTGGTAAATACCCTTTCCCATCTGTCGGCACCGCTCAGGCTCTGCCACAGGCTATAGTCTCCGCCAATGCAGTTAGTGAGCATAAACAGGGTGTTATCTTGGTCGTAGCTGGGAGATACCGCCAGGTCTTTAATGGTTGAAATAGTGGTGTCAATTAAGCCTGTCTGGTTCCAGGTGTTGTTACTGTCTTCCGTGACGGAGAAGGCACTCTCACTGCCACTGGTGCCAGCAAAGGCTCTACCCTGACTGGTGAAATCGGGAGCCATAACCACATAGGTCAAGCTATCGCCCGATGGAGCCTTGTCGCTGGTTTGCCAGCTGTTACCCCCATCGGGGCTATACCATACCTCAGCCGCACCGTTTTCTCCAGCGAGTAACTGAGTGTCACCAATGTTACCGACCAGGTCCAGGCTGATAATACTGGCATCAACGCCGAGGTCGTAAGCGTTATCGGCATCAGCTCGGTAGACATCACCCCCAGTACTGGATACAACGCCAACACATAGCTCGTATTCCTGGGCAAAGTCGTCCGGGAAGCAGAGTTCAGAAGCGGCGGTGATGGCAAAACTGGTGGTATTATCTTCAAGCAACTCAACCTCGTCTGTCCATTCTCCAATAACACCATAGTTGTTGACCATATAGGTATGGCTTTCGTCGGTGACTACGGCTATTATCCGGGAATCATCAGCAAATTGAGGAGAGCAGGCAATGGAGTAAACATCATAGTTACCTATCTCTAGGTCAGTCCACTTAGCCCCGAAACCTGCCTCGGGTAGATAGTAAACACTGCCGAAGTCAGAGGCATCGGTGTCAGCCGTACCGATGAATACATGGGGCTTATCCGCTTTGTAGCTGACATAAATGCAGATGATAGATTCGTTGGTATCTAGAGCAGGCAGGGAAACACTGGCTAGTTCGCTGAAGCTATCTCCAGCGTCTTTAGATTTATAAACAAAGCTGCCGTCGGTTACATAAATAGTGTCGGCATCAAGATTAGAGCAGGCTATGTCAGTTACGGCGTTTCCTTCGTAGTCGGTTTCCTGCCAGCTTTGTCCATCGTCAATGGACTTGAACAGCATCTCGGTATCGGTGCCGTTTATCTTGGCCATGGCATAGCAGTACAGGGTATCGTCAGCAGCCATCGTCAGATGCTGGACATCTGAGCCGTCAGCCAGCATCCAGTTACCTAACCTGCCCTCGGTGGGAATGTTAACCCTTG
>CAYRNL010000005.1:0-15325 GCA_964425705.1 uncultured Dehalococcoidales bacterium | reverse complement strand
GCCAGCGGAGGTCCAGGTTGCGGGCAGCGGTAATCTCGTCAAGCCGTTGAGAGGGGGTATTATGCGGGGCGGTTCGTAGAACATCAGGGGTCTCTTCTGCTTCTCTGGCTATTGCCTTCATCGCCTCAATGAAACCATCCAGTGTCTCTTTGCTCTCCGTCTCGGTAGGCTCAATCATAATGGCTTCGTCAACCACCAAGGGGAAATAGATGGTGGGAGGGTGAAAACCATAATCAAGCAGACGCTTGGCAACATCCAGTGTTCTTATCCCTTTTGCCTTTTGTTTCCTCCCTGAGAATACTACTTCGTGCATGCAGGTACGGTCATAAGGCAAGTGATAGTATTTCTTCAGTTTCTCTTTAATATAGTTGGCGTTTATGACTGCATTGGTACTAACCTCTTTTAGCCCTTCGGCGCCAAGAGAACGGATATAGGCATAGGCTTTAACCATCACGCCAAAGTTGCCAAAAGCAGCACCCAGTCGACCTATAGACTTAGCCGGTGAGATGAATGTGTACCCTTTACTATCCTTAGCCACTAAGGGCGAAGGTAAAAAGTCAGCCAGGCTTGATTTCACGCAGACCGGACCTGACCCCGGACCACCACCCCCGTGAGGAGTGCTGAAGGTCTTATGCAGGTTAAGCTGGACACAATCAAAACCCAAATCACCAAACTTAATCCTTCCCAGCAGAGCATTCAGATTAGCTCCGTCACTGCACAGGAGTCCCCCATTCTGGTGAACAAGCTGGTTTATCTCAGCCATCTGAGGGTCGAACAGGCCTAAAGTGGTCGGCATAGTCAAGGTTAAGGCAGCAACTTTCTCATTCATTGCCGCTTTAAGGCTATCTAAATCTATGTTGCCTTCTTTGGTAGACTGCACCGTGTTAACCTCAAAACCGCACATAGCAGCAGTAGCCGGATTGGTGCCGTGAGCCGTGTCCGGTATCAGTATTTTATTCCGAGCTTCATCTCCCCGAGCCCGATGGTAAGCCTTTATCATTAAAATAGCAGCCAATTCACCCTGTGCTCCTGCCATAGGTGCCAGACTGGTAGCACTCATACCCGTAATCTCAGTTAAGTACTCCTGAAGCTCAAACATGAGTTGCAATGCCCCTTGAACGGATTCCAAGGGCTGGCAGGGATGAATTGAAGTGAAGCCGGGGAAGCGGGCAACATCTTCATGCCACTTGGGATTATATTTCATGGTGCAGCTCCCCAGAGGATAAAAACCAAGGTCCACCGCATAATTCAGGTGGCTGAGGGCAGTAAAGTACCTCACCACCTCAACCTCACTTACCTCAGGTAGTGCAAGCTCCTGACGCATAAGCTCTGATTGAGGTAACTCCGCTGGCGGTACATCTAGTTCGGGTAAACTGCACCCAACCTTGCCCGGTCGGCTAATATCAGGGAGTGTTTTATAACGCATTTCTGTTTCCATCTAAAGTGCTCCTAGGATTTGCACTAATCTATCTATCTCCTGTCTGGTGTTTAACTCGGTAACACAGAACAGCATGCTATTATCTATCGTATGGCTCAGGTCTAAACCGCCAATTATTCCTTTATCAAGCAACGCTTCATTAATTTGCTGAGGTGCTATCGGGCAACGGATGACAAATTCCTTAAAGAAATGCTGCGGGAAAACAAGGGAGTATCCCTCAAGCTGACTTATCCTGGTAGCAGCATAGTGTGCCTTGTGGTAGCATAATTCAGCCACCCGGCGAAGCCCTTGTTTGCCCAAGGTGGCAAGATAAACCGTTACCGCCAGAGCTACCAGCGCCTCATTGGTGCAGATATTGGAGGTGGCTTGCCCCCTCCTGATGTGCTGCTCGCGGGTCTGTAGGGTCATCACATACCCTGGTTTACCGGCAGCATCCACCGTCCTGCCCACTATCCTGCCCGGTAACTGACGCAGGTATTCCTTGCGGCAGGTAAAGATACCCAAACCGGGTCCACCGAAGCTTACGGGATTGCCCAATGACTGCCCTTCAGCAACCACGATATCAGCCCCATAATCCGCCGGCGGCTTAAACATGCCCAGAGAAATGGGGTCTACTATAACGATAAGTAAAGCTCCGATATCGTGTGCTTTTTGAGCATATACTCCAACATCCTCAAAATAGCCAAAGAAGTTGGGCTGTTGCACTATCAAGCAGGCGTAATCCGAATTTAGGTTAACTGAATCTGGCTGCATGTTTTCCAGAAGAAGATTGCGACCAATAACATAGGTATCTACTACCTCGGTATATTTCGGATTTACTGTGGACAACACTGCCACCTTGCTCTTGCCGGTAATTCGGCACGCCATCAAAGCGGCTTCAGCAGCAGCGGTACCGCCATCATACACCCCGGCATTGCTTACCTCCATACCGGTGAGCTGGCAGACTAAAGATTGGTACTCATAAATGGCTTGCAGAGTGCCCTGGCTGATTTCAGCTTGATATGGAGTGTAGGGAGTATAGAATTCGCCCCTACCTATGATATGACCCACCACGCTGGGGATGAAATGATGATAGTAACCCGCTCCCAAAAAGCAAGCGTAATCGCTGGCATCGGTGTTAAGGTCTGCTAAATGACCAAGTTCCTCTTTAAGCTCAATCTCAGATAACGGAGATGGTAGTGTAAAACGGGCGTGGTGAAATTTCTCCGGTATATCCTGAAATAGCTCTTCAGCTGAGCTAACTCCAATTTCCCGCAGCATAACACCGCGGTCAGCATCGGTATTAGATAAATAGGGCGACGACACTTATATTCATTACCTCCTGCTTAGCCTTCTTCCTCCAATTTGGCTACGAACGCATCATACTTATCGCTATCCATTAAGGCATCAAGTTCCGCCGGGTTACTCAACTTTAATCTAACCAGCCAGCCCTCTCCATAGGAGTCCTGGTTCACCAGCTGGGGCTCATCAACAGCAGTCTGGTTGATTTCCAGTACCTCCCCACTCACCGGTGCAAAGACATCACTAACCGCTTTTATTGATTCTATCTCTCCTATTTTACCAAACTGTTTGACCTGGGTGCCAGCAGATGGTAGTTCCAGAAATACGATGTCTCCTAAATGGGATTGGGCATAATCGGTTATGCCCATTTTCACCTTACCCTCGGGTTCAGGGCAAATCCATTCATGCTCCTGTGTGTACTTATATTCCTTAGGGATCATCTCATATCCTCCTTCTTATAGAATCACTACCCAGCAATTAGCCTTTTCGCCATAAGTAAGTTTATCCCCCACCCCAAAAAAGACAGGGGGATAACCCGCACCAAGCAGATTTCCCCCTGTCCGCTTACCTGAGAGATTGCCCACTATTCTATTCCGGGCTTACTCCTTCGGTGACCTACTCAGAGGTCTCTCCAGAGGTTCAGCCCCGACAGTCCTTTTGCCTGAGAGTTTCGTGCCCAAAGTTAATCTTAGCTCTTTCCCCTTCGGCTCCCTATGCAGGGTATCTCCTGCCGTGCTTGGGCAATTTTAACACATTCCATTCCAGTTATCAAGCATATTCTTAAAGATTGTTTAGAAACCCTTCCCCCTGTCCCCGTTCTAAGAAAAAATTCTAAATCCTAATTTCTAAATCCTAAACCTGAGGGGGTAGTTTTTGGGTTTTGGTGATTAGTGTTTTGAATTTATTTAGGGTTTCGTGCTTAGAATTTTAGCTTTAAAACAGGCTACATCCCTTCTGGCTGTTCGTTTAGAACCTATTCCCCTGACCCCCTTCCCTTGGTAATATCAGACACAATTATCTCCCGAACTTGCGCCAATTATGGGTCTCCTGAACCCCGAGTGCCAAGCCTACTGATAACCGGGAATATTTTGACAAACAGTGGGGGTTATTATATCGTATCCAAATGAAGGTACTTATTACCGATAGAGTAGCCGATGTAGGTATCCAAATCCTCCGAAAGTATGCAGATGTTGACATTCAGCGCGGTCTGACAGCGCAGCAACTGAAATCAATTATCGGTGACTACAACGTCCTGATAGTGCGCAGTCAGACTAAGGTATCCTCTGATGTTATTAATGCTGCCGAAAGTTTGCAGGTCATTGCCCGGGTCGGCGTTGGGGTAGACAATATTAATTTAGATGCAGCTACCAGACGCGGCATAATTGTAATCAATTCCCCTGAAGGAAACATAGTCTCCACCGCCGAACACACCATAGCTATGCTCTTTGCCCTGGTACGCCACATCCCCCAAGCACACAGCCTGCTTCGTACCGGGCGCTGGAGTCGCGAATTTAGAGGCACCGAAATTCGTAATAAAACCCTGGGTATCATCGGACTAGGCAGGATAGGCACCGAGGTAGCCCAGCTAGCCAAGGGACTCCGTATGAATGTTATCGCCTATGACCCTATGATATCAGAGGACTTGGCAGAGAGGTTGGGCATACAGCTGGTTAATCTGGAAACACTGCTAACCACATCAGACTTTGTAACGATACATGTACCCCTCAATCCCACCACCAAAGGATTAATTGGTCGTGACCAGCTTAAGCTGATGAAGCCAACAGCTATGCTCATCAACTGCGCCCGGGGTGGTATAGTGGATGAACAGGCACTCTACGAGACACTGGAACAGGGTCTTTTAGCCGGTGCTGCCATTGATGTTTTCAGTCAGGAACCAGCCAAGGACAACATCCTCCTGAAAAGTGATAAGGTAATTGCAACACCGCATCTGGCGGCTTCCACTGTTGAAGCCGAGACCAGCGCCAGCAGGGATATTGCGGAACAGGTAGTAGCAATACTCAAAGGTTATCCCGCCAAGTCTCCGGTAAATGCCCCCGTGATTTCCTCGGAAGCTATGGCGATACTCAGTCCATACCTCCAGGTAGGAACAACGATTGGCAGAGTTGCTATGCAACTGGTTACAGGGCGCTTAAAATCATTAACTCTCTATTATCAGGGAGACATCGCCAAGGAGAACACCGCCCCTATCAAAGCTGCCGTGTTAAGCGGTCTTCTGGAAATGATGACTGACGAACGAGTTACTATTGTTAACGCTGATATCATTGCCGCCAATCGCGGACTGAGGGTTACCGAACAGAAAGATGCTATCTGCGAAAACTATGCCAACATGGTTCTGGTAGAGGCAAACACCACCTCCGGAAGCATACTGGTAGGCGGGTCTTCACTTAGAGGTAGAACCTACCTGACCCGGGTAGACGATTACTGGCTGGAAATAGAACCAACCGGTAGTTATATGCTATTGGTCTTCGCCAAGCATAAAGACCGCCCCGGGATTATGGGGGAAATAGGTACTATAATCGGCGATGCTGGTATTAATATTAACCAGGTACAAGTAAGTCAAAACACAAAGTACAGCAGCCGGGCGATGATGGTGCTTTGCCTGGGTCAGCCCCTGTCCAAGGAATCTTATCAGCAGATACAGGCTATGCCTGATATACGTAAAGCACTCATAGTTAAATTAGCCTGATAGCTCATCCCCATCGTAATTGCAACCAGCATACCCCAAGTGCTATGATTAGAATTAATCTAACCTAAAGGAGGGTCAGTATGTTTGGTTACTTTACCATACTGGCGGCTATACCCGGATTTTTCCTGAGTTCCTTCATCCTGATGCTTCTCTGGGGTGTTATTGCTCCCGATCTGGGGATAGACAAAATAGGCTATCCCATGGCAATGCTGATAACCGTAACCCTCTGGCTGGCTGTGGCTCCTCTGGCAGCAGCGGCAGGGCGAAAAAGAAAGATAATTTAAAGGAGGTAAGACAGATTAAGGAAACCTACGCTAAAGCTGGTGTTAGCATTGATGCCGCTACCAAAGTTAAACAGCTGATTGGAAAGCACGCCCAGACCACCCTTCGCCCTGAGGTGCTGAGTGGCATTGGCTTCTTTGGCGGACTTTTTGAGTTCAAGGGGCTGAATCAGCCAGTTCTGGTATCCAGTGTTGACGGAGTTGGCACCAAGCTGAAGATTGCTACCGCTCTAGCCAAGCACGATACCATTGGCATGGATATAGTTAATCACTGCGCTAACGACATTTTTACCTGTGGCGCTGAGCCGCTCTTCTTTCTGGATTACATTGCTATGGGCAAGCTGGTGCCGGAGCAGGTAGCAACAATTGTCCAGGGACTGGCTCAAGCCTGTCGTGAGGTCGGCTGTGCCCTTATCGGTGGTGAAACGGCGGAGATGCCCGGTATCTACACCAGCGATGATTATGACCTGGCCGGCTTCATCATCGGAGCTGTAGAGAAGGACAAGATTATTCAGGGAAAGACGATTACCGCTGGTGATGCCATCATCGGTCTACCTTCAAGTGGACTGCATACCAATGGCTATTCTCTGGTACGCAAGATTTTTGGCGAAACTAAACAGGCACTGGATGCTTATTATCCTGAGCTGGGGCGAACTCTGGGGAAGGAGCTCCTGGAACCTCACCGCTGTTACTATCGCCAGTTGAAGCCATTGCTGCCCGTTATCAAGGGAATGGCTCATATCACCGGGGGTGGCTTGACGGACAATGTACCCCGGGTCTTACCTCAGGGTTTAACCGCCAAGTTTGATAGTAAAGTTTGGGCAGTGCCCCCCATCTTCCAGCTCATTCAGCAACGGGGCAATGTTGACCGGGACGAGATGTACCATGTGTTTAATATGGGCATCGGTATGGCGGTTATCTGCGCACCTGAAAATGTTGACCAAGTCACCCAAGCCCTGCCCGAGGCTAAAGTCATTGGTGAGGTGGCGAAGCAGGCGGGGAAGGCAAGGGTGATTATTAACTAGTTACGACACTGTCAATGATAGTTACGGATGGAAATATCATAATACGAAAGGGACTTCCTGAAGACTCGCCAGACTTTGCCAATCTTATTTTATTGTCCGAACCAACCCTTTTTCCGGCTATTCTTGGCTCTGGTGCCAGAAATATAATCCAGAACCTGTTTCGCAAACCAAAGAATTTATTCAGTTTTGAACATTCATACTTTATCGAAAAAGATAGTGCCACCGCCGGCATGATTATTGGCTACGATGGGAAAACCGAAAGAGCGGAAGGGCTGAGAACTGGCCAACTATTTATCAAGTATATGAAGCTGGAGTTTTTCGGCAGAATCACATCCTTACTTAAAGCCTGGAAAAGTTTCGGTGGAACTGAAAATGACGAATACTACATTAGCAATGTTACCGTTTATCCTGAATTCAGGGGTAATAAACTGGGGACAGCTCTTCTCCTTAAAGCAGAAGAGGAAGTTAAAAGATGTGGTGCTAAAAAGAGCATTCTGGATGTTGACATAGGTAATCAAGATGCGATTAGATTATATAAACAACTCGGCTATTCAACAATAGGCAAACTAAAGAAAACCAGAATGAACCAAAAAGAATTCGCCTTTCTGAGAATGCGTAAAGAGTGCCAATAATATTGGTTAATAAAGTAATTGGAGGTATTTATGCGAGCTATTATCAGCGTATCGGACAAAACCGGGGTAACTGACTTTGCCAAAGGGTTAAGTCAATCGGGGTTTGAGATATTCTCAACCGGCGGCACCAAGAAGGCTCTGGGAGAAGCCGGGGTGCCGGTGAAAAGCGTCTCTGAGATTACCGGATTCCCCGAGATTCTTGATGGTAGGGTCAAGACCCTGCACCCCGCAGTTCACGGTGGCATTCTCGCCAGGCGTGACCTGCCCGGTCATATGGAAGAGCTAGCCAAAAATAATATCGGGTTAATCGACCTGGTAGCCATTAACCTTTATCCTTTCGTTCAGACTGTCACCAAAGAAGGGGTTACCCTTGACGAGGCACTGGAGAATATTGACATCGGCGGACCAACCATGCTCCGAGCCGCTGCCAAGAACTTCCCCAGTGTTATAGTGATAGTAGACCCTGCCGACTACCCATCAATTCTGGAGAAATTAAAGGTGGGGAGCCTGGAACTAACGGAACGAAAGAAGTTAGCTCAGAAGGCTTTCCAGCATGTGGCTATCTATGATACCGCCATCTCCCAATATCTGAGACAGGACACAGAAGGCCTCCCCGAGGAAATGACCGTAGCTCTGAAGAAGCGCCAGAATCTGCGCTACGGGGAAAATCCCCACCAGCAGGCTGCCTTCTACGCTGAGCAGGTGGTTGGGGAAAAGAAAGCAACCGGCATCACCTGGGCAAAACAGCTATGGGGCAAGGAGCTATCTTTCAACAATATCCTGGACGCTGATGCTGCCTGGGGGGCAGCTACTGACTTCGCTGCACCCACGGTAGCCGTTATCAAGCACACCAATCCCTGCGGCCTGGCCAGCCATGAAGATATTGCCGAGGCATACCGACGAGCCTTCAGCGGTGACTCGATAGCTGCCTTCGGCGGCATTGTGGCCGCCAACCGGCCGGTTACCCTGGCTATGGCAGAGGCAATAAAGCCAGTTTTCTACGAAATAGTCATCGCTCCCAATTACGAACCGTCAGCGCTTGAGCTACTGAAAAAGAAAAAGGACCTGCGTATCCTGTTGGCAGAATTGCCGCAGGATTATGGCAAAGCCGAATCAGGCTACCTTGACTTTCGACGGGTAAAAGGCGGTTTCCTCGTGCAGGATTCGGATTCGCTACCGGAGGGTCAGGTAAACCTGAAAACAGTCACCAAACGCGAGCCGACGGCTAAAGAGATAGAGGATCTGCTCTTTGCATGGAGAGCAGCCAAGCACGTAAAGTCCAATGCCATTATGCTGGCTAAGAATAAGACAATTATGGGTATGGGCGCAGGACAACCCAGCCGTATTATCAGCGCACAGATTGCCATAGAAAAGGCTGGGGACAAAGTCGCTGGCAGCGTGCTGGCTTCGGATGCTATGTTCCCGTTTCCTGATGTGGTGGAAGCTGCCGCCGCTGGTGGGGTAACCGCCATCATCCAGCCCGGTGGTTCCATAAGAGACGAGGACTCAATCAAGGCAGCCGATAAACATAATATAGCTATGGTTTTTACCGGGGAAAGGCATTTCAGGCATTAAGCTAGAAGGTAAGGAAGGCTATGGCTAAAGCAGTCTTAGTAGTAGATATGGTCAGGGGTTTTCTGGAAGAGGGTTATCCCTTGTATTGTGGTCATCGCGCCCGCCGCATCATCCCCAACATGCAACATCTCCTGGAGCAGGAGTTAGCTCAAGGGTCCAAGCTATTCTTTATCTGCGACCGCCATACCCCTGATGACCCCGAGTTTAAAATGTTTCCTCCCCACTGCATTGAGGGCACAGTTGAGGCAGAAGTTATCCCTGAATTAGCTCGCTATAAGGGTGAGGTAATACCCAAAAGACATTTCAGCGCCTTTGCTGACACACCCCTTGAGAAGAAGCTGAACGAGGTCAAGCCAGAGAAGGTGATTGTTTGCGGTGTTTGCACTGATATTTGCGTATTGCATACCGTAGCTGATGCTAGAAATCGCGACTATCAGGTGGAGGTACCGGCTAACTGTGTCGCTTCCCTTGACGAAAAGTCACACCACTTTGCTCTGGAACATATAGAAAAAGTGCTGGGAGCAAAGGTAACCATTCCCAGGGCTAGTCCGGTTAAACTACCTAAATTTGAACCCTCTGAGGCTGTATTGTCTGGAGAAACGGCTGACGTCTACTTCGCCCGTACTATAGAAATACTGCGTCACGAGAAACTCAATCCGGTAGCTACTATGGAGGTTTTTTCCAGTCGGGCAGGAGTACTCTGTGGTATGGAAGAGGTTAAAGCCCTGCTTTCCCGGATTCTGCCCGGGAACAATCGTGAGGTATGGGCTCTGGCTGAGGGCGACACGATGGCAGAAAAGGAAGTGGTATTGCGTATAACTGCCCCTTATCAGAGCTACGGGCTGTATGAAACTGCCGTAGATGGTATTCTGGCTCACTGTAGTGGCTGGGCAACCGCTGCCCGTGAGTGTACTGAAGCGGCTCAGGGTATTGCTGTCACCAGCTTCGGTGTCCGTCATGTTCACCCCTCGGTAGTGGGGGTAATGGATTACTCGGCGATTATTGGTGGTTGTGCTGGCTGCTCCAGCATAGCTGGTGCCAATCTGACCGGCAGCAAACCGTCGGGGACCATACCTCACGCCCTAATCCTAATTATGGGTGACACTGTTAAGGCTACTGTAGCCTTTGATAAGTATATGCCGGCGGATATCGCCCGTGTGTCCCTAGTTGATACCTTTAAGGATGAGGCAGAGGAATCACTGCTGGTAGCTCAAGCGCTGGGAGACAAACTTAACAGCATACGATTAGATACCCCCGGCGAGCGGGGCAGGGTTACCCCTGACCTGGTCAAAGAGGTAAGAGCCAGACTGGATTTAGCTGGTTTCAACAAGGTAGGCATTTTTGTCAGCGGTGGCATTGACCCAGAACGCATAAGGCAATTTATAGCAGCGGGAGCCCCGGTTGATGGCTTTGGCGTCGGTAGCTATATCAGCGGGGCTAAGCCTATTGACTTTACCGCTGACCTGCACGAGATAGAAGGTAAGCCCATCGCCAAACGGGGTCGTATCCCGGGTATTACCCCCAATCCCAGGCTCAAGCGCATAATGTAAGGGTGGCTATTAAAAGGATTGGCGTAGTCATAGTGCTAACAGCACTCATTGGTCTGGTATTGGCTGGTTGTGCCGGAGAGAGCGAACCAGAGCCAGTAACAGAGCCAGTTAGTGGGATTGTCTCCAGTATCCCCTGGGGTGACCGCGAGCTTATTGATTATACAATACAGGACTACGATGGCAACGAAATAGGTAGTACCGGCTTAACGCTGGCTCGAGAGCTAGGAGACGCTTATGTTCTGAAACAGGTTCTCGGTTATAAAGGACAGGTTTTTGTTTTTCTAATAATAGTCAAGGTCAGAGCCGATAACCTGAAACCAGTTACCGGTATGATAACTTTAGGCAATATATCACCGGCTCCTTTAACTGAGTTCCGATATGAGGATAGCACGCTTAGCATAGAAAACACCAACACTGAAGGTGAGGTTACCTACAAGACTATTGATATCCCCGAAGATGCTTACGACCACTATGAACTCCCGTTTCTGCTGAGGACAATACCTCTTGAGCTCGGTTACACCACCACTTTTACTAATGTAATAGTTAACAGGGCTGAAAAACAGGCAGCTACTGTCACTGTTATTGGTGAAGAGGAGCTCCAGGTACCAGCGGGCAACTTTGACACTTACAAAGTGGAACTTACCTCAGCCGGGGACACAAAGTACTTCTGGTGTGCCAAGGATATGCCACACTACATGGTCAAGTGGGACAACGGCGCTGAAATTACCCTGCTTGAAGAAGTAAAAGAGGAATTATAGTTTTAGCACCGTTCAAATTTCAGACACAAAACCCGTTGGGTAGTATCGGTAACCCTGGCTCTCTCATCTATTCGCCAGCCAACAACCCACAGGATATGCCAGGGTGAGCAGACAATAGGGGTTCGTCCCCGCCAGGCACGAGGGATTTTAGCGTCAATCATAAACTCGCCCAGCTTCTTGGGCTGGCTCATCCCCAGAGGCTGAAATCTATCACCAGTGCGGCGAGGTCGTACTACCAGCTTTTCACCTGTCTTATCATAGTCAAAATAGGCAACGAAGAGGTTACTTATTAACCCTATCCCCTTTGTCCCTTCCCCCTTAATAAGGGGAAGGGGAGTTGTAGTTTCCAAAGGAGCGTTAGCCCCTTCGGGCTTCTCCTCTTTCATCTGTTCCCGGTCTATAATGTTAGCTTCAACACGCCAGCCGGGCAATAAAGTTTCACCGGGCATATTCAAGGAAAACTCAGACTCCAGCACAGGTAAGGGTGATAAAGGCACCGGCTCTGAACCTATCAAGTATTTATCATATTCTATAGAAAAGATTAAGCCTCCAGGTAAGTCCAGCCTTTTCCCCGCCGACTTGGTCAAGGCTTCCATTATCTCCTCAATATGGCGCATTTCAATATCCCTGAGATTGCCCAGTAACCTTTCTACGGACATCCGCAGCAGGTTTCGTTGTAAAGCAGAAGGCAACTGCAGAAACCTCTCTTTATTCAAAACGATGTTATTTTCATATTCTTGAACCACTTCGTCCCATACTGCGGCAGTTTTCTCATCAAGAAAGGCGAGGTCATCAACAACAATGCTGGCGGTGCGAAGCAAGGCTCGGGTCACCTGCGGGTTGTAATTCTGCAACAGAGGCAAAAGCTGCTGTCGGATTCTATTCCTCAGTGGTGATAGTGACAGGTTGGAGGCATCAAGCCGGGGCGCCAGTTTGTGGTGCTGGCAGTAGGTTGCCGTCTCATGTCTAGTTACCGGTAAAAGGGGTCTTATTATCGCCAAATTGTTCACTGAAGATTGCCATCGGGTATACGGCTGTAATCCACGAAGCCCCCTGGTTCCCGTTCCCCGAATTAGGTGCATCAATATGGTTTCTATATGGTCGTCAGCAGTATGCCCCACCGCCACCCGCTCCGCTCCCACCGACTTTGCCACCTCAGCCAGGAAAGCGTAGCGCACCTCACGGGCTGCCTCTTCCAGTGAAATGTGTTTCTGAGCTTTATAGACCTTTACCTCACGTCGTTCTATGGTGGCTGGGATACTCAAACGGTGGGCTAGGTCAGCAACATATTGAGCATCAGCCTCGGACTCAGCCCCACGCAACTGGTGATTAAGGTGAGCTATATGCAGCGTTATGCCCAGCTTTCTGGCAAATTTAGCCAAAATATCAAGCATACAGACTGAATCTGGACCACCGGATACCGCCACTACCAACTTCTCTTGACCTGATATCAGGCGATTTTCCTGGATGAAGTGCAACACTCTCTGTTCCAGTTGTTCTTGATGTCCTTCACTCTTTGTCATAGCGCCGGTCTGAGTTTACCATATAATCTTGCTATCAACTACTGTGCAGTCGCTGGCACGAATCCTGTGATTCTCCATCGCTGGTCGGTAGGGTCTGCCCTCCGCCACTTCTACCACCTCGTCGGACTGCGGCTCAATATAGATAAGCCCCTCATCTACCGTCTCAAAGGCAACTATGGCATGCCCGGGGAGGTTTCGCAAGTAGAGCAGAACCAAGCCGGCTCGGATACCCTCAAGCTCAGCATTATTATTTACCTCAGCCGCATAATTAAAACAGACATACTTATGTTCCTCCCCGATATAGGGATTGAGGTTTGTCTTATCACGAGCTAAAAACTCCTCCAATTCGGCATAAGTAGGGTTGTGAAGCTCAACCCGAATTGCCTGTCCTTCTTTATGACCCACCGCCACACCAGATTCATACCCATAGTCATACCCCTCAGCAAATGCCTCACTATAACCCACATCATACTGCTCATCATAGCCGAAATCATACTGCTGGCTATATCCCTCATGGTAACGAACAGGGTAGACCTGGTCATAGGCTTCGTGATAGCTGTAGTTATACGCAGTGTCAATTTCCTGCTGCCAGTGCCAGATTATATCCACCAGGCAAACAGCCGGCACAGCCAGAAGCAAGCATTCAATCAAGATGCCTATGGAGATGCCTACTTTCTTTAAAGCACTCATTCCCTGTATCCTCGGTTATTTACCAGATGACCAGTATCTCCACAATGGTATCGTCGTATTCCGGTACCTGAAACCCGTTTAACTCCGAGTAGCACTTGCCAACCTCCAGTTCGACCTCGTTACCCGACCAGGGCTGAATAAAAATAAGTCCTTTATCCGCAGTGTCAAAAGCGACCCAGTAGTAATATGGCGACCAATCTGCCCGGGTAGGAGGTGAAGTACGGATTAGACTCTCATCCCCGGCCTTAGTAGCAATCTGAGGAGGTGGATACCAGGTAGCGATGCGAATCCGAATATACGCTGTCCGAATACCCTCACCTTCGGCATTGTTATTGATTTCCCAGGCAGAGCTGGCATCATTCTCCGCCAGAAATTCCTGCAGCTCGTCGTAGGTAGCATTATGAACAATATGGTCAGGACCGACTCCTTCCTCAAAGCCAGTGGTATAGCCGTAATTATAGCCTTCTTCTTCGCCCTCTTCGTAACCAATCTCGCTTCCCTGCTGGTAACCAACCTCACCTCCATCCTGGTAACCAGCCTGGCTCCCCTCTTGATAGCCAACCAGATAACCACAGGAGTGACCCTGGTCATAACCACGCTCCTGAGCCTCAGCAACCTGGTTATCAAGATTACGGGATACAAAAATAAGACTACCAAAAACAACGATGATGAGCACAGCTAGGGCTATGCTAGTTACTTTTACCCACTTCATTATCTTACCCCAGGATAAGTTTGGTGCGGTGTATCAACTGTGGATAATGGGTAAAACCCAGGGCTAAGCTAACCTGCTCCGGTCTTCCCGAACCACTGTTATCACAGCGCAGTCTCATACCTACATTGCAATAGCATTGACGGCAATCAATAAGCCACAGGTCATCAATTAATACCCTCAAGTCGTACGAGCGCGTACCGGTATCCCTCCGGTGCTGCCAGGGTAGCTCCTTCAGTAACAGCAGAGAAGTTAGCGCTGATGCTACATCTTTTTTGTCCTTCTCCGTTTCCACTCCAACTGTATATTCGGCATAGCGAACCTGTGATTGCAATGAGGGCATAGTCGGAGCTATCTGGTAAACTTGCAGTATACCAATGCCAGCCGGCAGTTGCCGACTTACCGCGTTCATTAAAAAATGGGGAGACACCGACCTGGCAACAAAGATATCCATTAGCTCAGCTTCACTGGTTATCCCCACCGAGAGTGGAGCTGCCAGCGATATTTTGGGGTGGGGGCTGAACCCCTCGGTATAAGCCAGTGGTATCCCAGCACGGTGAAATGCTCTTTGCCATAGGCGCATAATATCCAGATGGGAGATGAACTTGACTTCCTGTCCTCGGCTAAACCTGACCCTCAGCCTTTGCATGTCTTTCCTTGGTGAGCAGAATTTCCTCAATTTTCATGCCACGCATTTTGATTATTACCAGCTTCAGCCCTCTATACCTTAACTGTTCACCCTGGTGGGGTATGCGTCCCAGAAGATGGAGCACAAAGCCAGCCACCGTTTCATAATCACCCTCAGGCAAATCCAGTCCCATTTCCTCATTGGCTTCCTCAATACGCATACTACCATCAATCTGGAAGGTATACTCATTGATAACCTCGTATTCCTTCTCTGCCTCAGCAAACTCATCCCCTACCGGACCAACAATCTCTTCAACCAAGCGACTCAAACTTACTACGCCGGCGGTGCCACCGTATTCATCTATCACCACCGCCATGCGGTAGTTCTTATCACGCATCTCAGCAAATACTTCATTAATGCGCTTGGTATCAGGAGTGAAGTAAGCCGGGCGGATAAGGTCATCAATGGTATTATCTCTGGTGATGGTGTCTTTAGCCAGAGCCATAAGCACATCTTTTACCGAAAGGA
>CAYRNL010000004.1:5293-15499 GCA_964425705.1 uncultured Dehalococcoidales bacterium | reverse complement strand
AAAGGAGAAAAGAAAGTGGCACAAAAAGCAAAGGGTGGACTCAGAAGGGAAATTGGGCTATTTGCAGCTGTTGCCATAGGTGCAGGGGCAGTTCTAGGAGGTGGACCATTTGTACTCGCTGCTAAGGCGTCGGAGATGACGGGTTCTTCTGTTTGGTTGGCATATTTGATTATTGGACTACCGCTGATAACCGTAGCTCTTGCCTATGGTGCGCTTGGTTCTGCCATGCCTCTAGAAGGCGGTACATACTATTATCCCACCAGGCTCCTGTCACCCTTCTGGGGTTTCCTGTCAGGTTGGGCGAGATGGCTGGCATACATCACTCCGCTGGCTCTTACCGCTTTTGTTTTTTCAGACCATATTCAAACAGTAGCATCAGCAATTCCCGCACCGGTACTCTTGGTTGGGTTTATCGCGGTTTTCTACATTTTGAATGTGCTTGGTATCAAAATATCGGCAATGGCCCAGATGATAATGTTTGGCATACTTGTAGCTGGTTTCCTCATCTTTAGCTTTGCCGGTTTACCAAGCATGAATGCAGAGTATTTTAAGCCAATGCAACCGTTTGGTTGGGGTGGAACATTAACAGCAGCCGCCCTCCTCTTCTTTTGTTACGTAGGGTTCACCGCTATAGCCGAGGTTGGTGAAGAGATTAAAAAGCCTGCCAGAACTATCCCATTAGCAATGATAATAGCTATATTGGTTTGCATTGCCATCTACGTCTTTTTCTCCATCGTTGCGTCAGGTAATCTCCTGTGGTCGGAGCAAGCTGCCTCGGCAACGCCCATTCTTGATGCCGCCAAAGTTATCATGCCAGCACTTGCTGGCGTGTTCCTGTTGGTAATAGTTATGGCAGTTGCTACCTCACAGAATGGATTCCAGATAGCGGCATCACGCGTAGTATTAACTCTGGGGAGAGATAGAGTAATTCCATCCTGGCTTGGCTCGACTAACAAGCGTTTCGGAACGCCAGTTTGGGCTTTAACGGTCTCATGCCTTATCGCCCTGGTTTTTATATTTTACGGAAAGAGTTTAGTATTTGCGTGTTACTGCTCGAACATTACCTTCCTTTTTAGCTACATAATTGTAATGTTTGCTGCCATGGTGTTACATAAGAGAAAACCTGAACTCTACGAGAAGGCACCATTTAAGCTTAAGGGTGCCTGGATATATGTGCTTCCCATAATTGCCATAATCGTTGCTGCTATTTTTATCGCGCTACAAGAACCTAAGGCAATGCTGTGGAGCGCAGTCTGGCTTGCCGCTGGGGCTATTTGGTACTTTGTCCGTAAGTATCAATTAAAGAGAGAAGGCGTCAAACTAGAAGACCTTATTAAGCGTATGCCCGAAGAAATGACATAGTTTAGGCAAACGTCAGGTTTCCAAAAAGGGGTCAGCCCCGCTTGAGGGGGACCCCTTTTGGAACCGTTCTTTGACATTGATATTACACTCAATGAGGGTCATTTGCAAAAAATGTTATCAAATCCTGATGTAAGACATCATAACTCTGCAATCTTAAACTGCCATTGACAGCAATGTAGTTTATAGCGCATAATAATTTATTATGGTTAAGATTAGGTTAAGAAGAACAGGAGCTAAAAAGAAACCGAGCTACCGGTTGGTAGTAGCCGATTCCCGTGCCCCCCGCGATGGGGCATTCATTAGCATTATCGGGCACTATAACCCCCTGACTGACCCAGAAACAGTTGTTATCGATGAAGAAAAAGCGTTAAACTGGCTGAGGCAAGGGGCTCAACCCACAGCTACCGCCAATAGATTACTATCAAAAGCAGGCATCATAGAAAAATTCAGAACATCCAAGGAGAAAGCATGAAAGAACTAATAGAGTACATCGCCAAATCCATTGTCAACGCGCCTGATGATGTGGTTGTTACTGAAGAGGAAGACGAACAGGGGAAAATCCTCAAACTGCAGGTTGCTGATGACGATAAGGGAAGGGTCATTGGCAAGCAGGGCAGGATAGCTGAGGCTATGCGCACCTTGATCAGGGTAAAAGCAGCCAAACAGGGTACCAGGGTTACTCTTGAGATTCTCTAAGCAAAATTTTTGCTGGAATTTAACAACCACAGGAATTCAAAGCTAGCTAAGATATAAATCTGAGGCGTGAAGTTCACGGTTCTGTTTTTTCTCAGGCTTGAGACCTTCTTTTTCTCTTCTCCACTACCCTGAGGCGGGTGAGAGCGCGGCGGAGCGCTGCCTCAGCCCGGGTGGTATCTGCCTCAGGGGGATGTTGTTTGAGCGCTTCTTCGGCACGCCGTTTTGCTGTTTCTGCCCGAGCTATATTAATTTCCTCAGCCTTCTCGGCAGCATCAGCCAGAACAATAACCCGGTCTGGCCTCACCTCAAGGAAACCACCGTGAATAGCCAGGGAAAACTCCTCTCCACCCTTCCTTACCCGTAACTCACCCATCTGTAAGGTAGTCATTAGCGGGGCATGGTGGGGCAAGATACCTAGTTGTCCCTCAACGCCGGGGACAACCACCAAATCCACATCGTCAGAATAAACCACCCGCTCCGCAGTAACAACATCCAGTCTTATGGTAGCCATTAATCACTCACCACTATAAACTCTTGGCTGCTTCTACCGCTTCATCCACAGTGCCCACCATATAGAATGCCTGTTCCGGCAGGGAATCATGTTTTCCCTCCAGGATTTCCTTAAAGCTACGCACCGTTTCTTTTATCGGCACATACTTTCCCTTCCTGCCGGTGAAAACCTCAGTAACAAACATCGGCTGAGACAAAAATCTCTGTATCTTCCGAGCCCGAACTACAGTAAGCTTGTCTTCCTCGCTAAGTTCTTCCACACCCAGTATCGCGATTATGTCCTGAAGGTCCTTATAGCGTTGCAGAACTCTTTGCACCTCACGAGCCACCCGGTAATGCTCCTCGCCAACCACTGCGGGAGTGAGTATGCGTGAGGTCGAAGTCAGCGGGTCTACTGCCGGGTATAGACCCTGCTCAGCAATTGACCTCTCCAGAGCAATAACCGCATCAAGGTGACCGAAGGTAGTAACGACACCGGGGTCAGTATAGTCATCAGCCGGGACATAAATCGCCTGAAAGGAGGTAATGGAACCCTGCTTGGTAGAGGTAATCCTCTCTTCCAGTTCGCCCATTTCCGTAGCCAGGGTAGGCTGGTAACCCACTGCTGAGGGCATACGCCCCAGTAGAGCTGATACTTCCATACCAGCCAGGGTATAGCGATAGATATTATCAATAAACAGCAAAACATCCTGATGTTCAACATCACGGAAGTATTCAGCCATAGTTAAGCCAGTTAAACCTATGCGAAGACGAACCGCCGGAGGCTCGTTCATCTGACCAAAGACCATCACTGTTTTACTAATCACTCCTGAATCCTTCATTTCATTCCACAGGTCATTGCCTTCTCGTGACCTCTCTCCGATACCAGAGAAAATAGAAAAACCTCCGTGCTCGGTGGCAATATTGCGAATAAGCTCCATGATAATAACCGTCTTACCCACACCAGCACCGCCATAGGCACCTATCTTACCCCCTTTAGTAAACGGAGTGATTAAGTCAATGACCTTAAGCCCCGTCTCCAGCATCTCGGTGGTTGTCTCCTGGTCTTGAAACGATGGAGCAGGGCGATGAATGGGCCAATAATTCTTAGCTTTAACCGGACCGAGGTTATCTATGGGCTCACCCATAACATTAAACAGTCGACCCAGCGTAGTTTTACCTACAGGCACGCTGAGAGCTTTACCGGTATCCACAGCTTCTGCGCCCCGCTGCAGCCCGTCAGTGGGTGATAGGGCCAAGCACCTGACCCAGTTATTGCCAATGTGTTCCTGAGCTTCAAGCATAATCTTACCGCTATCCGCTGCAATCTCTACCGCATTATAAATTGCTGGCAGCTCATCAGGGGGGAATTCTATGTCAACCACCGTTCCTATTACCTGAACTACCTTACCTTTTGCCATAATAACCTCCTGCCTAAGCCAGAGCTGCAGCACCACCAATGATATCCAGAAGCTCGTTAGTAATTGTTTCCTGGCGAGCTTTATTATACAGGAGAGTTAAATCCTGTATAAGCTCATTAGCATTGTCGGTAGCATTTCTCATCGCTACCATCCTCGCCGACTGCTCACTGGCAATAGACTCCAGAATAGCATGGTATACCTGCATCTCAACAAAGCGGGGTAGAAGCTCGTTCAACACCACCTCCGGGGCTGGCTCAAATATATAACCTACATTCTGTCCCTGGGGCAGGGTTGCTGGCTCAATGGGTAATATTTGCTGTAAAACTGGCGTCTGAACCATAGTGGAAATAAATTGGGCATAGACCAGGTAAACCAAATCTATAACGCCATTAGTATAGTCATCAATAATAAGTCGGGATATGGGAAGGGTATCCAGCAAACTCGGCTGGTCGCCAAGCCGGGTAAATTCAGCACGAATATCCCGACCATATCGTCTCATAAATTGCAGCCCCTTGCGACCAACAACAATAGTGGTAACGGGTACAGTTTGTTCCAATACAAAGTTTGCTGTCATCCGGTTGACACTGGTACTAAGCCCACCACACAAGCCACGGTCGGGGGTAATATGCACTATAGCTATTTTAGTCACCGGTCGCCGCTCCAGTAACGGGGGCAATAAATTATCAGCCTGAGGCAAAGCGGCTAGGTCGGCTATCACCTGATGAATTTTCTCGGAATAGGGTCGCCCGGCTATACCACGCTCCTGTGCTCGCCTCATCTTGGAAAAGGCAATCATTTCCATAGCCTTAGTAATCCTGGCTGTGGATTGAACGCCTCGTATTCGGCGACGAATTAAACGAGTTTTAGCCAATCTTTGACCTCACTCTCTTAATCCCCCTCTCCTACTAGGAGAGGGGCAGCATAGGTTTTTGAAGGGGCGAAGCCCCTTCAAACTACCCTGAAAAGCCCTTTTTGAACTCCATAATGGCAGCCTTTAACTTCTCCTCAGTTTCACTGCTAATCTCTTTTTCCTTGGCGATACACTTGCCTATTTCAGGGTGGTTTGCCTCCATAAAACTGTGGAGGTTGTTTTCAAAAGCGGCTACCTTATCTACTGGTATATCATCAATATAGCCATTAATAGCCGCATACAAAATCATAACCTGCTTTTCTACCGGCACCGGCTGATACTGAAGTTGCTTCAGGATTTCGGTGAGTCGCTGACCACGGTCAAGCTGATATTTGGTGGCTTTATCCAGGTCGGCAGTGCCGAACTGAGCAAAAGCAGCCAGCTCCCGGTATTGAGCCAGTTCCAGTCTGAGCTTACCTGCCACCTGTTTCATTGCCTCAGTCTGTGCCTTACTGCCTACCCGGGACACCGATAATCCGACGTTTAACGCTGGCCTGGTACCAGCATTGAACAGGTCTGTCTCCAGATAAATCTGACCATCGGTGATGGAGATGACATTGGTGGGAATATACGCCGATATATCACCAGCCTGTGTCTCAATAATAGGCAGAGCGGTAAGAGAACCACCGCCGTATTCATCAGCATATTTGGCTGCCCTCTCCAGTAAGCGGGAATGCAGATAAAAAACATCACCGGGGTAAGCCTCCCGCCCCGGCGGGCGGTGTAATAATAGTGACAGCTGCCGATAAGCCCAGGCATGCTTGGAAAGGTCATCATAGATAACCAAGGCGTCTTTCCCCTGCTCCATAAACTCCTCACCGATAGCACAGCCGGCATAAGGGGCTAGATACTGTAAGGCAACCGAAATAGCAGCGCTGGCGGAAACAACAATAGTGTGCTCCATCGCCCCGTATGACTCCAGAGTAGCTACTACCTGGGCCACTTTGGACATTTTCTGACCAATGGCAACATAGATACAGGTTAAATCACCGCCCTTCTGGTTGATGATGGTATCAAGGACGATGGCTGTTTTCCCCGTTGACCTATCCCCGATGATAAGCTCCCTCTGCCCTCGCCCCAGAGGAATCAAACTATCTATAGCCTTGATGCCAGTCTGAACCGGGGTATCCACTGACCTCCGTGACACAACATTAGGTGCTACACGCTCCATAGGCCGTGTCTTTTTCGCCTTAATCTCACCTTTGCCATCCAGGGGGCGACCCAGCGGGTCAACTACCCGACCGATAAGCGCTTCACCCACCGGTATCTCGGCAATCCGACCGGTACACTGCACCTCATCCCCTTCTTTAATCTCACTATAGTTGCCCAGAATAATAGCAGAAACACTATCCTCCTCCAGGTTCAGAGCAATCCCCATAATATGGTTAGGGAACTGGAGCAATTCATTATACCTAGCCCCGGCTAGTCCATGAATCCGGGCAATGCCATCGCCAATCTCAATGACTGTCCCCACATCCACCATAGTTACCGGCGCCCCAAACTGTTCAATCTGCTGCTTGATAACGGAGACGATATCCTCTCCTCTAGTTGTCACCTAAACTACCTCCGATAAACTTACTCAGAAGCTTTCTCCTTAGAAAAAAGTCCGATAGGTAATACCCACCGACCATATTTATCATTTAAGATAACCGCTGCTGAGGTGTAGACAGCAGCGCCACCACAGATTAGCCCTTCTACCCCAGCCACAGCCACTGGCAGAACGCCGTAAAAGTGCAGTGCTAGCAAAGCAAATAGTATAACTAATGTGATAAATACCCAAGCATGGGCTATGGATATTCTGATAGCACCAACAGCCATATAAGCGGTGAACACGCTCCAGCATATGCACAACCAGGCTAGCCCGGAACCATCTAGCTTGATAAGCCCCATCCATTGTAGCAAAAAGGCAAAACTCAAGCCTATCCAAAAGAAACCAAAGGAAACAAAGGCAGTCAAACCAAAGGTATCTCCCCGCCGTCCATCAATTATGCCAGCAATAACCTGAGCTGCCCCTCCCCAGAAAAAGCCATATACCAGGGGGAGAACGCTGTCAATCAATCCAATATTGTGTATTTGCAGTAGAATAGTAGTGAAACCGAAGCTAGCTAGCCCCAGGGCACCAGGGTTGCCCCACTGAACATCGTCTTTCGACATTAAAGATTAACCTCCATTTTTAGAACTTCAACAATCTAACTCAGGTGCACTATCTATTGTCTTTCCTCAACCAACTTGTCCACTACTGATGGGTCCGCCAGAGTGCTAACGTCACCCAAGTCATCAGTGGCACCTACGGCAATCTTGGTCAGAACTCGCCGCATAATCTTACCACTCCTGGTCTTGGGCAACCCGCTGGCAAACTGAATCTTGTCCGGAGTGGCAATAGGTCCGATTTGCTTGCGGACATGCGCCACCAGCTCTTTCTTAAGCTCTTCTGTTTCTTTCACGCCAGCCTTCAGGGTAACAAAAGCGTATATTCCCTGCCCCTTAATCTCGTGAGGCATGCCAACCACCGCCGCCTCGGCTACCAAATTGTGGGAGACCAAAGCGCTTTCCACCTCTGCCGTGCCCAGGCGGTGACCGGACACGTTAATAACATCGTCAATACGCCCCATTAACCAGTAATAACCATCCTCATCCACCCTGGCTCCGTCCCCGGCAGTATATACACCGGGAAACTGAATAAAGTAGGTATTCTTAAACCGCTCTGGGTCACCATATACCTGTCGCATCAAGCCGGGCCACGGTCTCTTAATTACCAGGTAACCACCCTCATTCACATTGGCCTCGGTGCCGTCCTCCCTCAACACTGCCAGCACAATCCCGGGGAATGGTAATGTGGCCGAAGCTGGTTTAAGAGGGGTTGCCCCAGGTAGCGGGGTAATTACTATGCCACCGGTCTCTGTTTGCCACCAGGTATCCAGAAGCGGGCATCGTTTCTGACCAACTATAGTATAGTACCACATCCAAGCCTCGGGGTTGATGGGTTCACCTACCGAGGCAATAATACGCAATGAGCTTAAATCGTGCTTTTTGGGCCACTCTTCCCCTTCCCTCATCAGGGCTCGTATCGCGGTAGGGGCAGTGTAGAAAATATTAACCTTATACTTCTCCACAATATTCCAGAACCTATCTGGATGAGGATAGGTCGGAATACCCTCAAACATCAAGCTGGTGGCACCCAGAGCTAAAGGACCATATACGATATAACTATGTCCTGTAATCCAGCCGATATCTGCGGTGCACCAAAAAGTATCTTCTTCTTTAATATCAAATATCCATTTCGTTGTCTGAAGAGCATAGAGTAAATAACCAGCCTGAGTGTGTAATACGCCCTTTGGTTTACCAGTACTACCACTAGTGTACAGAATAAACAGAGGGTCCTCGGAATCCATTACCTCAGGTTCACAATACGGCTTAATATCATCAGCACACATAACCTCGTCCCACCAGTGGTCACGTCCCGCTTTGATATTAACCCCAGTGTTAACCCGTTTGACCACAATGGCATTCTCTATGCTAGGGCAAGCCTCCATTGCCTCATCGGCATTGTCCTTACTCCTTATAATTTTGCCACCACGATAATAACCATCAGTACAGATGAGTACCTTAGCCTTACAATTCAGTATCCTGTCTCTCAATGCATCGGCGCTAAAACCGCCAAAAACAACACCGTGGATAGCACCAATCCTGGCACAAGCCAGCATAGCAATGGGCAGTTCCAGAATCATGGGTAGATAGATGCACACCCGGTCACCCTTTTTGACACCAAGCTTCTTCAACACATTGGCAAATTTACATACCTCGTAATAGAGCTCCTGATAGGTCAGAGTTTTGCTATCACCGATGTCTCCCTCCCAAACTAGAGCCGCTTTGTTCTTACGCCAAGTCTTAATGTGTCTATCCAGGCAGTTATAGCAAATATTAAGCTTACCTCCGAGAAACCACTCATGCTTGGCATTAGCAAAGTCTTCAACTAATACCTTATCCCATTTCTTATACCAGTCTAACTGCTCCGCCAGTTCCCCCCAGAATCCTTCAGGGTCAGCGATAGACCGCTCGTAAATCTTCTTATACTCGTCCAGGCTCTTTATATATGCCTGTTTGCTTAGTTCCGGCGGAGGGTTAAACACCCTATCTTCTTTCATCATAGAGGTAATTGAACCTGCTTTTTCCATAAATATCTCCTTCTATAGTGGTTTATGCAACCACAGTAATTGCACCGTTAAATTAAAGAAGCAACGGGCGACATCGCTTATCGGCACTAATAGCTTTCTCATTCCATAAACAATTAGAGGGTATCTTCAGGTTAATCCTGTGAGCTTACCCCCATTAATTGGGTGTAAGCACTATGTAGACGCGACTGGACTACGCTGGCTAAACCCCGACCAAGCTTACAGCCCAATCCGGGACTCCTGAAACACAAATTAAGTAATTCCGGTCCATTAAAAGCCAAAACCTTGGTCGTTTCAATAGCAGTCCCCGTGGAAGTAGAGCGATATGGTGGTATCATCGCCTCCCAGCAAACTACCTCACAACAGGAGGCAGCCTGCAGTTGCCGCTTGTACATTGGCCCCAGTTCAAGATAAATTCCCACCAGACCATCCGCAATCACACATATTTTTTCTAGAGGTCTGCCCTGTTTACCCAGATGCTCACCAATCTCAAATGTTTCCTCGGTACACAGCTCCGCTAGTGTGCTAATCTGCTCATCATCTAACTCACAAGCAAGCGCGCACTTTTTAAGTACATCAACTTTATTCATTTTTTGCCTCCTGCTCTATTTAACTTTTACCCGCCAGCTCCTTCCCTAAAGTCAATAATTTGCTACGGATACTACCGTCAATGAGTTTTCCACCAATTTTAGCGACAAATCCGCCAATCAGGCTAGAATCCACCTTGGGTTTTATTACCACCTTCTTGCCTATCACAGTGCTGAGACGCTTACTCAATTTTAGCTTATCCTCATCACTAAGCGGAACAGCAGTAGTAACCTCAGCCCGCTCTACACCATAATAGGCATCTAATAAACGCTGGTACTCTTCAGCAATATCACCTATCATACCAAACCCACCTCTAATTATTAACAGGTAAACTAGATTTAGAGCTAATGGATTTATATCACCCAATTGCTCCGATAGCAGCTTGGCTTTATCGTCAAAATGAAATTTAGGACTTTCCCAGAAAGCAACAAGTGTGGCGTCTTCGCTGAGACTGGTAATTTTCCCCAGATCAGATTGCCACCTATCTAATTCGTTTGCTTCCAAGGCAATCTCAAATATTGCCTGAGCGTAACGCTTAGCGTAAACCCTTCTAGCCACAGCTTCTCCC
>CAYRNL010000004.1:0-5193 GCA_964425705.1 uncultured Dehalococcoidales bacterium | reverse complement strand
TCTCCCGAATTACCCCTTCTTCAAAGTGGGAGCTTCTTCTAAGACCTTATCAATAAGCTGGCGGTGCGCCTTCTTATCCAGCGAACGGTCAATGACCTTCCCCGCTGCCAGGATGGTTAGGTCGGCAAATTCCTTACGCAGTTCGCCAACAGCCTCATCCCGCTCCTGCTGAATGTCAGTACGTGCCCGCTTAAGAAGAGACTGAGCTTCCTGCTCAGCCTGCTGCCGTAGGCTCTGCCTAACCTCCTCCCCGGTTCTCTCTGCCTTGGCTATCAGCTCTTGCCCCTCCCTTCCCGCATCCTCAAGTCGCTTCATAACCTCCTCTTCGGCATGAGCTGCCTGCTCTTTGATAAACTCGGTCTGCTTCATACTCTCCTTAATCTTCCGGGAACGCTCATCAAACATCCTGATAATAGGCTTATAAGCAACCAGATACAGAAGACCAAGCAGAATAACAAAATTCACGATTTGGGCTAATAATGTTGGTAAATTAATTCCAAGTCCTTCCACAGTAACCCCCCTTCACAGCGCTGACATTAACAGAGCCCCAACAATTACTGCCGCAAATATAAACACACCGACGATTACTGCTGCTACGATAAGCATGATAAAAATTGGGACACCATTCTCTTGCATAACTATTGCTCCTTTTCAGCCATTCCTACGCTATCATGGCAATTATAATAGCTACTATCAAGGCGTAAATTCCGATAGCTTCAGCGAAGGCAATAGCCAGTATCATGTTGGTCATTATTGCTCCCCTAGCTTCAGGATTGCGCCCTAATGCCTGCATGGCTCCGTAGGCTAAAATACCAATCCCTATTCCGGGACCCAGGGCACCCAGACCCATACATAACCCTGCCGCCAGCAGCTTTATTCCTTCTACTTCCATCCTTTATCCCCCTTTATTCATAAATTTGTCACGCTGTTTCTGCCTTGTGAGACATCACAGCAATGGTAAGAAATACCAAAGTCAACCCGCCGAAGATGAGAGCTTGAACAAAGCCCACCAGCAGCTCCAGCCCATAAAAAGGTAAAGCCAATACCCAGGGAACAAGGAAAGCGGCTATTAGAAGTAGTATCTCTCCCGCCGTCATATTGCCAAAAAGACGGAAAGTGAAGCTAATAATACGCACCAGTTCGCTCAGCGTCTCCAAAAAACCGACAAAAATATCAATGATTCCAGCAAATAAGCCACTAATGCCAGCCCGGAGCTTACCCCTGAATAACTGACCGGCACTTCTGATAAACTGACCTACATTGACAAATTTGCTCAAGTAACCGAAGACCCCGAGTGACCTTATACCATAGTACTCAACGAAGACGAAGGAGATAAGAGCCAGAGCCAGAGGCGTATTGATATCTGTGTTGGCACCTCGTAGCAGGTGTACTGCCTTGCCCTCGGCACCGGTAACCAGTATTGAGCCGAACCCGGGAAGCAGACTCAACCAGGCATTCATAATAACGAAGAGAAAGATGGTGGTTACCATCGGGAAGAACCTGCGCCCGTTTTTCTCGCCAGCAACCTCCTGACAAAAATTAAGCAACCAGCCAAGAGCAAATTCCAGCAGACTCTGTAATCTTCCCGGGATAAGTCTTATTCTATGAGCCACCGCATAGGATACCCCCACCAGGACGATAATAGTAATCCAGGTAGCGATAATACTATTGGTGATGGGAAAACCAAACAGGTGAAAAACTGTCTCAGCAGGGAGCTTTGGGTCTGGTCTGGGGACACCAAGCCAGCCGGGTAGCCCCAAATCACCGAACATGCCTCTGCCTATAGGACCAGCCAGAAAGCTAGCCACAAATAAAGCTAGCAGAACCAGCGAAGCCCCAATTATAACCGGAAAGTGGATACCCAAACGACCCCGTTTAGGCATTAAATGCTCTCCTTATCCCGTTTCTTACCAATGAAGGGTAGTAGCATCTTCCAAACACCATAAAAAGCGACCACTAATCCCAGAAGTAATCCCACTATTACCAGAATAGGTGCGGTATTCAATTTGCTATCAAGCCAGAGTCCGGCAAAGACCCCCAACACGATAGAACCACCAACATAAAAGCCAACCCCGGTTACTCTTAGAGCCACCCCCCATTTGTTCATACCAACCCCAACAATTTTGACTTCGAGAACCGATTAAACCTGCTTTATATCAAGTGCTGTCTTTGGACAGTTGTAAAAAACCTTAGGCTAAAAGCTCTAAGGTTTTTTTATTTTGGAATAGGATGTGAATAACCATAACTTATTAGTAATGCTTCCGATTCTTACTGCACCAAGCTTACCTCTGGCTAAAAAGCTGAGATGCGTTCCCATTGAAACTCTTCAAAAAATTATGTATGTCCAGCATTTCATCCGCAGTTATTACATCCCTATCCTTAAATCTACTTAACTCCACCTCAGTAAGGTCAGTCACCAATTCCGGCACCTTATCTTCTCTAATTACTGTTGCCACTAAACACCGAGTATGACAAGCCGGACACAACACACCTAAAAACCACAATTCTTGGTGATGACCAAGGATATTAATATCATCCGCCTCATAACACCGTCCGCAAACAGCACACTTTAGTGAGGTCATCAACCTCTTAATGAGCTCCTCTTTCACTCATTAAACCTCTAATCCGTAAAGCTCTAGCTCAGGATTTACGCTTCTCAAAGTCCTCTAAATCAAGGGTATTAATAAAATCGTAGAAAGCCGACATCCTCTTTAATTCTTCCTCACTGACTTTCCTGCCCTCACCACCAGCCTCACCTTCTTCCTTTTCCTGGTAAGCAGGTTTGCCTGTCTCCTGGTCTATCAGGATACCTGCCTTATCCAAAACCTCATCTTCAGCATAGATAGGTACCCCCACCCTCACCGCCAGTGCCAGAGCATCGCTGGGACGAGAGTCAACCTCCATCTCCCCCCCGTCCACACTGAGAATAATCTTGGCATAAAAGGTATCATTCTTAAGGTCGCAAACAATGATAGAGCTAATACTGGCTCCTAAAGCATCAATTACTGAGTTTAATAGGTCATGAGTTAAGGGTCTGGGCACGGTAACACCCTGCAACTTTACCGCTATGGCATCAGCCTCAGCCGGACCAATCCAGATAGGCAGATAACGCTCTGCCATCTTCTCTTTCAAAATTACCACCCGCTGATAATTCATCAAGCTAACCCGAATGCTATCAATGGTCATCTCAATCATCGCCACCCTCCCTTCGTATCTCTACTGCATTTTACCCCACATCACTCTCACTGTCAACAACCTTGACATATAGAATTGCCTGTTGGCTTCACTCCTTCCCGAGAGTAAATTCTAAACCTAAAAGCCTTTTGGTTTCTTGGATTTGTTCAGGGCTTCGTGCTTGGAATCTTGGATTTCACAGGCTTTGCTCCCCTTAGATATTGGTTAGCAACCTACCCCCTTTATTCCCCTCCCTTGTAAGGGAGGGGAAAATAATTTTATGAAGAAGGGTGCTAGCCCCTCTTAGACACCCATTAATCTAACCCTCTCCAAAGGATAAGGAAAGAAATTTTAGAGAGGGGCGAAGCTTCTCTCTAACTAATATTCCCCCTTCCCTTACCACGGGAAGGGGGTTAGGGGGATAGGTTCTAAACAACTTCCTTGACATACGAAGGACACTACATTACCATTGAGATAAACACCCAAGGATGGAATATCACTACACCTTCCTCCTTACCTTTAGAAAGGGGACCCAATGGTAGCAATGGTAACAGAGGTAACAGACCAAAATTTTGAAGAAGAAGTTATAAAATCCAATCTACCAGTAATGGTGGACTTATGGGCACCTTGGTGCCGCCCTTGCCTGATAGTTGCCCCTGTCGTTGATAAACTGGCAGAGAACTATAACGGTCGGTTCAAGTTCTGTCGGATGAATGTTGATAAGAACCCACGAACAGCCACCAAGTACAGGATAATGTCCATACCAACCCTACTATTCATTAAAAATGGACAAGTAGTGGACACCGTTATCGGGGCTGTGCCAGAAAGAACCCTCCAGCCAAAAATTGAGGCGCTCCTTTAATCTACCTGCAGGATTATTACACCTTAGATAAGGGACATGGCTAGCTTCGAGGATATAGATAATGCTCGTAAGTTGCTAGATTTAGAGGAAGCTGCAACCCTGAAGGAGATAAAGCAGGCTTACCGAAAAAGGCATTTTGCCATCACCCTGATAGGAGCGGTGGCGATGAGAACAGCTCACAAAGTGAGCAAACGATGAAGAAATTGAACCGGGTATATAAGCTACTTACGGAGTATTGCGCCCATTACAAATGCTCCTTTTAGAGAAGAGGATGTGGCCAGAACATACCCCTATGATGCGTATCTCAGAAAATACTATCACGGCTGGTTTGATGACATATAGGGGAGTTTCTAGGGGATTTTAAGTATGGGCTTTGATGCCGCTACCGCCACCAAATATGACCAGTGGTATTGCAACCCCGAGGGGCAATACGCCGATACTCAGGAAAAGGCGCTTTTTCTGAAGCTGGTGCAGCCACAAAGAGGGCAGAGTCTGCTTGAAATCGGCTGCGGTACAGGGCACAATCTGGAGTTCTTTGTGGGGCTGGGACTTGATGTTACCGGGGTTGACTGTTCCCAACCCATGCTCCAAATAGCCGCCCACAAGCTCGGCTCCAGGGCTAAGCTCTACTCAGGACAGGCTGACAAGCTAAGTTTTGACGATAATTCCTTTGATATTGTCACCCTGATTAATGTGCTGGAGTTCCTCTCTGACCCCACCGAAGCCCTGAAGGAAGCAGCTCGAGTATCCCGCAAGGGAATATATGTCGGAATTCTGAATAAGAACTCCAGCCTCAGTGTGGTCCGCCGGCTTCAAGGCAGATTCCGAAAGAGCATCTATAACCAGGCCCGATTTTATACCGTCTGGGAGATAGAAAGGATGACAAGAAGGGTACTGGGGCAGGTTTCACTTAGCTGGGCAAGCGTGCTGTTCCTCCCCCTGGGATGGCACAGGTATTGTCACCGAGCCGACCATCTTCTTTCCTTCCGAAGAAATCCCTTTGGCGCCTTCCTCGGTATCTGTGTCACCAAACCTGGCTGATACCCGCCTATAGTAAATTCCTTAGTAAGGAGAAGTATCTCCATCCCTGCGTAAGAATGAGGGCATCAGTCCTCGCTAAACAACCTTCCTTTTCCCTCAGAGTAGTCAAGCCTTAC
>CAYRNL010000003.1:8597-15891 GCA_964425705.1 uncultured Dehalococcoidales bacterium | reverse complement strand
ATGGTTATTCTGGCAATTCTGGCGGTTGTCTCTGGTCTCTGGAATGTTACCGGTGGTTTCAGCCAGCTTTTCGGTCACGGCGAGACACATAGCTTTGTTCAAGGTTTCTTTGGTATCTTAGCTCATCCCTTACCCTGGATATCATTAATACTGGCTGGCTTGGGCATCCTGTTAGCCTATGCCATGTATAGTGTTAAATGGCTGTCAGCGGGGAGAATTGGCAGTATGTTCAAGCCATTATATACCCTGTTCTACCGGAAGTACTGGTTTGATGAGCTCTACGAGAAAGTTTTTGTGGACAAGGCATTAATTAATGGATTCTTTGCTGGCTTACAGCAGTTTGATAATAACGGCATTGATGGTGCAGTAAACGGCATCGCTAATGCTACCATAGCCGGGGGCAGAGCTATCCGCAGAGTACAAACGGGACAACTACAGTTCTACGGCCTGTTTATTGGCATAGGTATTCTGGCTATTGTTCTCTGTGTCTATTTATTCGGATGAATATTAAGAGGAGGTCGCTTACAAGGGAAGTTTGAAGGGGCTTCGCCCTTTCAACAAAAGTCCCTTCTCCTCTCCTTGGAAGGAGAGGGGGATTAAGGGGGAGAGGTTGATAAGGAATACTGTAGGAGCGATGTTAGTTGGGTTTTAATTATCTAACCACCATAGTCTTCTTGCCGCTGGTGGGGGCGATTCTAATCGCCTTCCTGCCTAACCTTCGTGACCGTTGCATCAAGCGTCTGGCAGCCATTTTCACCTTCATTCCGATGGCTCTGTCCATCTTCCTCTTTTGCCAGTTTGACCGGTCGGCAGGGTTAATTCAGTTTGAGGAGAAGCTATCCTGGATTCCTGCCATTAACGCCTACTACCATGTGGGTGTCGATGGTTTGAGCCTGCCCCTGGTAGTGCTAATGGCTTTACTGGGCTTTCTGGTGGTTCTCATTTCGTGGAAGATTACCCTCCGACCCCGGGAGTATTTCGCCTGGTTACTGCTGCTGGAAACGAGTATTCTGGGGGTGTTTAGTTCCCTTGACCTCCTGCTGTTCTTCCTCTTCTGGGAGATAGAGGTTATTCCGATGTATTTCTTAATCTCCATCTGGGGAACGGGGAGGAAAGAATACTCGGCGATGAAGTACGTAATTTACACTTTGTTTGGCAGTGCGTTGATGCTGGCGGGCATTCTCAGCCTCTACTTCACTACCGGCAGCCTCAGTATGGTGGAGATAGCTCGTGGTGGGCTGGGCATGGTTCAGTCAATTATGCGTCCGGCTATTATCTTTTTCCTGCTGTTTATCGGCTTTGCCGTTAAGCTGCCTGTCGTTCCGTTACATACCTGGCTGCCTGACGCCCATACCGATGCCCCCACTGCGGGGAGTGTGGTACTGGCTGGGGCGCTAATCAAGATGGGTGGCTACGGGATGATTCGTCTGTGTGTAAGCCTGTTTCCCCAGGTCGCCCGCGAGTATGCCACCATTTTAGTAGCATTTGCCGTAGTCAGTGTCCTCTACGGGGCAGCGGTAACCTTAAGGCAAACCGACCTGAAGAGGCTGATTGCGTATAGCAGTATCAGCCATATGGGCTATGTGCTTCTGGGCATCTTTGCATTGGGTGAGGTGAGCCTGGTGGGGGCGACTCTGCAGATGTTCAGCCACGGCGTTATTACCGGGCTCCTGTTTGCCGTCGCCGGACTGGTTATGCACAATGCTGGGGAGCGTGACCTGAGACAGCTCGGTGGCTTGGCACGGCAGATACCAATTATCGCTGTTGTCTTTTCTGTAGCCGGGCTGGGTGCTCTGGGCTTGCCATCTACCAGCGGGTTTGCCGCCGAGTTTCTGGTTTTCGTAGGCAGCTTTTCCAGCACTACTGTTTCTGGAATTCAGGTTTATACCATCCTGGCAGTGCTGGGTATTGTTATTACCGCAGGGTATATTCTGTGGATGTTACAGCGGGTATTCTACGGTTCTGTCCTGGAGAAATTCAACGGCGTGGTAGATGCCGATAATCGGGAAAAGGTATATATGTTTGTCTTTGTGGCAGTAATTATGCTGGTTGGTATCTATCCCGCAGTTCTAACCGATGTTATTAAAGTCGGTGTTGTACCGATAATGAGCTTACTAGGTGGATAAAGGAGCAAATTTTGAATCTGGAACTATTTACACCTGAGCTAACTCTGGTCACCTTTGCCATAATAGTAATTCTGCTTGACCTCTTTATCCAGCGGAAGGGGTTGCTGGTAATAGTTAGTCTGGTCGGCTTGGCAGTGTCCGCTGGCTTCACCATAGCTCTGTGGGGGGGCAGCGCTCAGGCTATCTTCAACAATATGCTGGTGGTGGACAACTTTGCCCTGTTCTTCAAGTTGTTATTCCTGGGCGTTGCTGCCCTGATTATTCTTACTTCGGTTGATTATGTGTCCAAGTTTGCCCGCTTTCAGGGTGAATATCACGCTCTGGTGCTGTTATCCACTCTGGGCATGATGCTGATGGCAGCTACCGCCGAGTTAATCTCTATATTTATCGCCCTGGAACTAACCGGTATCTCTTTCTATATTCTGGTGGGTTTCCTCAAGGACTCCAAATCAAGTGAAGCTTCGCTGAAATTCCTGCTGCTGGGAGCGGTAGCCTCAGCAGTATTGCTTTATGGGATGGCGCTGGTCTTTGGCTTTACCGGGAAAACGCAGCTTGGGGAGATTGCTCAGGTTATTCAGTCAATGCCTCCGGGTGGGGTTCTTGACAGTCCGGCTCTTATTCTGGGCATAGTCCTGCTGATAGCCGGCTTCGGTTTTAAGATTGCCGCCGTTCCCTTCCAGATGTGGGTGCCCGATGTTTACGAGGGAGCGCCAACACCGGTGACCGCCTATCTGGTGGCGGAAGAGGCAGCCGGTTTTGCCATTATCCTGCGTGTCTTCCACTCAATCTTTGGGCTTCCCCACTGGCTGAGCCTGGAATGGGGGCTAATCTTCGCCGTACTGGCGGCTATTGGCATGACGCTGGGCAATGTGGTGGCTATCCCCCAGATAAATATTAAGCGTATGCTTGGTTACTCCGCTATTGCTCAGGCGGGCTATCTTATGGTGGGGTTAGCCACTATGGGATTTGCGGTTGGCACCGATGCCCTGGGACAAAGCGGTCTCCTCTTCTTCCTGGCCAGCTATGCCCTGACCAACTTGGGCGCTTTTATCGCTATTATTGCTATATCCAACAAGCTGGATAGCGACCTTATTGATGATTACTCCGGTATGGGTAAGAGAGCACCGCTGCTGGCTCTAGGTCTGACACTGTGTCTTGTTTCTCTTATCGGTCTGCCGCCGGCGGCTGGTTTTATGGCTAAGTTCTATATCTTTAGTGGTGCCGCCCAGCACGGCTTATTGTGGCTGGTGGTTATTGCCGTAATCAACAGCGTGATATCCGCTTACTACTATCTGCGGGTGGTAAAGGTGATGTGGCTGGGTAAGCCAGCTTCCGAGACAAAAGTGCCCTCTTCGGGAGCATTAAGGGTGGCGTTAGCTCTCTCCTGCCTTGGCGTCCTGCTCCTCGGCATTATCCCCGGCTATGTGATGAGGCTTGCCGAGCTTGCTGCCGGGATGTTCGGTTTTTAACTTCTTGGTTTTAGCTATCATCAAAAAACTCTGTTCGTTTCCCGCCTGATTAGGGTGATAAGCAAGGTTGCTACCAGCATAACCGCTGCTCCAATTAAGAAAGCTATAGAATAGTTGTTAGTCACATCAAAGATGCGTCCGCCTATAAGCGGTCCAATAGCTGCTCCGACCCCCCAACCAATATCCAGCAAGCCAAATATTGCTCCGATATTGCGTAATCCAAAGGTATCACCAATTAGCGCCGATATACCGGGGAGCATGCCTCCGTAGGCGAAACCAAAGACCAGGGCAAATAGGTAGAACATCCATAAGTCCTCTGCCCAGACTAGCCATACCATGGCTCCAGCCTTGAACAGGATGCAGATGATGGTAGTTAGTTTTCTGCCCACCTTATCCGAGACAGCACCGATTACTACCCTGCCGACGATAGTAGTTCCCCCAATCAGGCTGAGGAATGTAGCTGCCTCCGCAGGTGAAAAACCTATATCCGTAGCATGAGGCACGAGGTGGGTTAAGACTAGAAGTAGATTGGAAGCCAGAAGTAACCAGATAAAGATAATAAGCCAGAAACTCCTGGTTCTCACTGTTTGTGGCAGGGAAAGGTCAGCCGACTGGTTATCGTCAGTTTTTATACCGGTGCCTTTTGACGGGTTTGCCCCGTCGGGTAAGGCTCCGATTTCGTGCGGGTCTTTTCTTAATAGCCGGGACAGAGGCATTACGATTAGCCAGGCAATTAGCCCCATCACGAGGTATGCCATACGCCAATCAAAGGTAGAAATAAGGTAGGTGGCGAAAGGTGCCATAACTACCGTGCCCAATCCGGATGCCGAGCCAGCAATGCCCAGAGCTGTCCCCCGTTTTTTATCAAACCATCGGGAGCATGTTGACATGGTTACCGTGTATGTGGCATTAACTCCCATAGCTAATAACAGGCTATAGGTTATGAATAACTGCCACAGGGAGTTAGTCTGGCTGGTTAATAGCAGGCTCAAACCGGTAAACAGTCCCATTAGTAGGACAACGATTCTTGGTCCGTATCTGTCTAGGGCCCAGCCACCCAGAAAGGCAAATACACCGCCAAGTATCATGCTGGTGGATGCAATTGTCGAGGTGGCAGTTCGAGTCAGGTGGAACTCGCCCGCTATGGATTTGAAGAAGACACCAAAAGAGAAATGTACCCCCAAGAGAGTGGTGCCAATGATAAAGAAAGCTGCTACCACCACCCAGCCGTAAAATATTTTGTCTTCAAGCCTTGAAGGTAATAGCAATAATCATGTACTCCTGTTTAAAATGGCTTGTGTTACTTATGAGGATGATAATTGTCTTTGCAGTTTTTATCAACCTCTTGATAAATCTCGGACTATTATGCTCACTTTATAGTCGTTGTTATAGATGCTATAATCCCAATCGGGATAGCAAATCAGGTGGAGTTAAGGTTCGCCTGAGGGATTTTTAGCTGTGGTTTAGTTTAACGGGAGGAATAGAGTGAACGATAAAACCAAGATTGGAATCATTATCTGTGACCGCTACCGCACATGTGCTGGAGGTAAATGCCTGAGAGCTCTCCGCAACCGGGAGGGAGCGTTCAGTATTTATGAGGGGAAGGAGGTAGAGCTCGTTGGGTATACCAATTGCGGTGGGCATCCTGGCGGCAACGTGGAATATACTCCAGAGGAAATGAAGAAGAATGGAGCACAGGTTATCCACCTTGCCACCGGATTGGTTGTCGGGTATCCGCCGTGTCCATATATAAACTATTTCCGTGATTTCATCAGGGAAAAGTATGGAATAGATGTTGTTATTGGAACGCATCCAATCCCTCAGAAATATTATAATACGCATATGAAGCTGAAGACCTGGGACTCGCCGAAGTGGCAGGAGTTGATTCAACCAACATTAGCCGATGAAAAGACTCGCCTGGCTTATGATTAAGCATGTAGTAAATTTAGTTATCTATTTAATGGGAAACATGTGAGGGCGGATTTAGCTAATGGCAGAAATCATAGGAATTGTAATAATAGTTCTCCTGGTAGTTTTGCTTCTTTTTCTTCTCTGGGATAAGCTTTGCGGACGGCACAGGTTGAAGGAGCAGGGCGACGCTTTATCTAAAATAGTGGGGGAGAAGGTGGAAGGGAGTATGGCGGTCTTCGGTGATGTCCGGGAGCGGTTGGGTGAGCTGACTCAGAGAGCGAGGGATATTCAGGAGGTCGGCAAGAATGTCTCCAGTTTGCAGGAGCTCCTGCGGGCGCCAAAGTTTAGAGGCGGTTTTGGCGAGCTTCTGCTGGAAAGACTGCTGGCTGATATTCTGCCGGCAGATTCTTACTCCCGGCAATATGGATTTAAAGATGGGCAGATTGTAGATGCGGTGGTGCGGATTGGTAACAAGCTGGTCCCTATTGATTCTAAATTTCCCACTGGTGATTTTGAGCAAATAACCAGAGCTGAATCTGAAGAGGAACAGAGAAAATTGCGAAAGCAGTTTGCCCACAATATTAAAAAGCATGTTGATGAGGTAGCCAAATACATACTGCCCGATGAGAACACGTTTGACTTTGCCCTTATGTATATTCCTGCAGAAAACATCTATTACGAGACGATAATTAGAGGCTCGGGGGAAGATGATATGTTATCTTACTCTCTTGACCGGAGGGTGGTTCCGGTATCGCCAAACAGCTTTTATGCCTACCTGCAGGTTATTGTGCAGGGGTTAAGGGGACTGCAGTTTGAAAAAGCCGCTGGTGAAATCCTTAGCTATGTAAGGCGTCTGCAAGGTGACCTTAATAGTTTTGAGGATGACTTTGATAAGCTGGGAGGGCACATTCGCCATGCTGCCAATAAGTATGATGAGGCGAGTAGAAAACTGACCCGGTTTGAGGACAAATTGCAGCTTACCGGCGGGGTTTCTATGGATAAATTACCGGAAGGTGATAGTAAGACACACGAAGATGATGGTTAGTTGGTAAAGGGGTGTATCTACCTCAGTTGCGATAGATAACAGGGATAAGGAGGTGAAAAATGGTAACAGGTTGGGCTTGTCCGTTGTTCCCCAATTTAGCCGTAATGTGGCTGGTAACCTCTCTAGCTATGGTATGGTCAATGGCGTGGAAGGGGGTAGCCCTGTGGCGGGCAGGTAGAAATGCTCATCTCGGCTGGTTCATAGCGCTTTTCATAATAAATTCGCTGGGCATACTACCAATCATATATATCTTTGCTTTTAGCAGGAAGAAAGGATAAACTTCAGTTAATTTTTGTGCAGGTTATAGAGGTAGCTGTGGATAGAACCAAGGGTTTTATTAATCTGAACCGGTTTAAGTCGGGCAGAGCCATTAAGAAGCTCAGCAAGACTGTTTACGACAGGCATAGGGATAAATCTAAGAAAGTGAAGGGGGCTAGCCAATGAACAAGCAGCGGCTTCGCATCCTGTATATTTTGCTGGGGATTGGTATTGTTGCGCTTGGTGTGGGTGTAGTCCTCATCTTCGTACATTCGTGCTAAAGATGAATCCTAAAGGAGGTGAGTTATGGGCTGGTTCAGTGATAAGGTGGAGAAGTTCAGGCAGGTTCCGAATCCATATTTCTTTCTGCACATTGGCGCCAGGTTTCTCTTCGGGGTGGGGTTGGGTCTGCTGCTGGCTACCTGGCTGCCAGTATGGACAGGCTGGGTATTCATCGGCGCCGCTTTGGTAGTAGCAATACCAAG
>CAYRNL010000003.1:4726-8497 GCA_964425705.1 uncultured Dehalococcoidales bacterium | reverse complement strand
CAGTATGGACAGGCTGGGTATTCATCGGCGCCGCTTTGGTAGTAGCAATACCAAGCACCCGCATTATTTTGAGGAGGTGATAGGCAGTGGAGGGGAAGCTAAGTCAGGCAATATTCTGGGCACTGGTCGGGGTTTTTATAGTAATCGCCTGTGTGTTTTTTATTCCAGCAGCTAGAGAATTGATTATGGGGTCTCTTTTCCTGTTCCTTTCCGGTGGTGTTTTCTGTTTATTAGGCGGGGCATTGATATTCTTAACGGTGAAGGAGAAGGTGAGTGGACTGCAGAAAAAGTTCTTATTACTGACCGGGGCTTCCGCCGCCGGATTTATCGTCAGTATCGCATTACACAATGCCATTTACGGGTTGTTCATTCACTTTTTCGGTGCCAATTTCTGGAACGGGGGAGACGAACCCTTCTTCTTCATTATGGCAGTCATTGTATGCCCGCTTGGATTCTTGGTCGGAGCGGTGGGCAGTATCGTTCTTGCCATCAGGAACTTGAGGATGGCAGAAAAATCAGCTTCTAGCCCATAGCAACCGTAGCTGCTCGGGTTCGGGATTTTGTTTATCAACCCCATCCCCCTTTGTCCCCCTTCCCCTTGATAAGGGGAAGGGGGAGAGAGTTATGAAAGAGAGGCTTCGCCTCTCTCCGGCACTCCGACTAAATAAGCTCTCATCATCAAAGGGGACAGGGGGTATAGAGAGAGACATTAGCCCATTCTAGCCTTGACACTCCCAGATTGCCGATGTTACACTTCACTTGCCTGCGGAAGTATTTGTTATTGGGGAGCACTATTAGCTATGAAAAGAATTGGCATTCTCTATCACCCCATGATTGAGGCTGCTTATAGTCTGGCAGAAAAACTGGGGAAGTTTTTGAGCTCAAGGAAGATTTCGGTGTGGGTGTGCTCGGCGTGGGAGGGGGAGAAGGCTAAATCCCAGTTGGATGATACCGATTTGATTCTCAGTATTGGCGGCGACGGCACCATTCTGCGGGCAGCTCAGGTGGTGGCCCCCCATCCGGTTCCTATTACCGGGATAAATCTGGGCAAACTGGGATTTATGACCGAGCTTGGTATCGATCAGGTTATGACTAAGCTGCCTGACTTGCTGGCGGGTAAGGGCTGGATTGATGAGCGGGCTCTACTTGAGGTGGAGCTTTGCCCATCGGGTAAGGAGCCATCCTCTGTATTCTATGCCTTGAATGATGTGGTGGTGGCACGGGGGGCAGTGGCTCGGATGGTCTATATAGATGCTAGCATTGACGATGAGAAACTGACCACTTATAAAGCCGACGGGGTGATTGTAGCCACTGCTACTGGTAGCACCGGTTATTCCCTGGCTGCTGGTGGTCCTATCCTTCACCCTCAGGCTAAGGAGTTTGTGATGTTACCCATAGTGCCTCACCTTTGCTCCACTTATCCCGTGGTGTTACCGTCAACATCGGTGGTTAAATTGCAGGTTAATACTGTCCATCAGGCAACACTAAGCATTGACGGTCACATAAGTTTAACTTTGTCCGAAGGGGCAATTGTTACCGTAAAGCATAGCCCTAATACGGCACGATTTTTGAGAGCTCATCCAGAGACCTCCTTCTACAGCTCTCTGGAACAAAGGTTGAAAGGAAAGCATTGATTTGAAGATTGATAGAGCCAGAATCAAAGATGTACCCCAGATGCAAGAGCTAATTAACTACTTTGCCGACAGGGGTGAGATGCTCGCTCGTTCGTTGAGCGAGATATATGAGAATATCAGGGATTACTTTGTAATCAGGCAGGGTGAGCGGGTGCTCGCCTGTGCGGCCCTGCATGTTATGTGGTCAGACCTGGCTGAGGTAAAGTCACTGGCGGTGGCTGAAGATAAGCAGAAGCAGGGTTTCGGTGACCAACTGGTGACGGTCTGCCTCAATGAGGCTAAAGAGCTTGGCATTCCCACTGTTTTTTGCCTGACCTATAAACCAGCCTTTTTTGAGAGAGTTGGCTTTACTCAGGTAGATAAAATGGAGCTACCGCAGAAGGTCTGGACTGAGTGCTATCGCTGCCCTAAATTCCCCAATTGTGACGAGGTGGCTCTTATCCATCACCCGGAGATTTAATTTGGCTGAGGAAAAGACACTATCCAGTAAACTAATCTACGAGGGGCGGGCGGTGAAGCTGCGGGTTGATGTGGTGCAGATGCCCAGTGGTAGAGAGTCCGAGCGCGAGATTGTGGAACATGATGATTGTGTCGCTATTATCGCTATTGACGCCGATGATAATATTTTGCTGGTTAATCAATTCCGTAAGCCGATAGAGAAAGAGCTGCTGGAGATACCGGCGGGTGGCATTGATTCCGGTGAGACCCCTGAAGATGCCGTTTGTCGGGAGCTGCGTGAAGAGACCGGTTTTTTACCCCAAAAGCTGGGGAGGTTGGGTGGTTTCTACTCCACCCCCGGTTACTGCACGGAATACCTTTACCTTTATCTGGCTACCGAGCTTACCCCCAGTCGGCTCTATGCTGAGGATACCGAGAATATTAGCTTAGTTCGTGTGCCGGTTAAGAAAATCCCCGAGCTTGTTACCTCAGGTCGGATTTGTGATTCCAAGAGTATTGCCGGATTGTTCGCCTACTTAGAGTATCAAAAAGCACACTAGAAGCAAGTCAGCCCATCCCATTGGAGAGCTTTCTACCGCCGAGAAGGTGCATGTGAAGATGAGGCACCAGCTGTCCCCCTTGCTCACCGCAGTTTATGGCGAGACGATACCCCTTTTCGGCAATACCTTCTTTTTTGGCTAGCTGATTGGCTATATTTACCATATGTCCTATCAGTGGTAACTCTGCCTCCGATATATCAGTAAGGGAAGGGATATGCTTTTTGGGGATAATAAGGAGGTGGGTTGGTGCCAGAGGGTTAATATCGCGGAAGGCAATTACCTCTTCGTCCTGGTAAACGATATCAGTGGGTATTTCACCAGCTATAATTTTGCAGAAAATACAGTCCATTTCCCCCTCACTTTTAACTATTTTTCGGCTTCTCCAGTTTCTCAATCACGGCATCGGCTACCTGAGAAGTGCCTACCGGGGATTTTGGATTTAAATCATAGGTAACACTCTTCCCCTCGGCGATAACCTCAGCAATAGCCCTTTCCAACCTATCAGCAGTTTTTGCCTCGCCGAGGTGGCGGAGCATCAATACTCCGGAAAGCATCATGGCTATGGGGTTGGTCTTGTTTTGCCCGGTATATTTAGGGGCACTGCCGTGTGTGGGCTCAAAGATGGCAACCTCGTCACCGAGGTTAACCCCGGGACATACCCCCAGTCCCCCCACCAGCCCGGCGCATAAATCGGAGATAAAGTCCCCGTAAAAATTAGGCAGAACCAGCACATCGTAAAATGACGGATTTCGCACCAGCCGCATACACAGGGCATCAACAATTACATCTTCAAATTCAATATCAGGGTACTCCCTGGCAACCTCTCTGGCGGTAGCCAAAAATAATCCATCGGAGAATTTCATAATATTGGCTTTATGCACTGCGGTTACCTTTTTTCGCTGGTGAGTGCGGGCATAGTTGAAGGCAAACCTGGCAATCCTTTGGCTGCCTGTCTCCGAAATCATTTTCAGGCTGAAGCTGGAGTCCTCCCTGACTGTCTTTCCCTTTGTCTCCGAGATTAGCTCTAATAGTCTTTTTGCCTCCGGAGTACCCCGTTCAAACTCAATACCGCTATAAAGGTCTTCAGTATTCTCCCTGACCACAACGATATCTACATCTTTAAATGGGGTGGGGACTCC
>CAYRNL010000003.1:1265-4626 GCA_964425705.1 uncultured Dehalococcoidales bacterium | reverse complement strand
ATAAGGGTAATGTTGTAAGTCATCAGTATAACATCCTTACCAATTCATTTAGTAAGATTGCTTATTAACCTTACCCCCTTCCCTTATCAAGGGAATGATGCCAGGGGGATAGGTTGCCCAACGACCTCTGTAATTATAGCTTGAAGTCGCCGTGCTTTTGAATATATGGGATAAGTCCACCCTCCTCAAGGATGCGGAGCATTATCTCTGGTATTTTACTGAAGGCGAGCTGGTTACCGTTGGTCAAGTCCTTGATGCTACCCTTAGCCAGGTCTACCTCCAGCTCATCACCATCGTCAATTTTGGCAGTATCACAGATTAATACCGGCAGTCCCAGATTGATGGCGTTTCTGAAGAATATGCGGGCTACCGATTTAGCCAGTATGGCGCTGACTCCTGCCATTTTAATAACCAGGGGGGCATGCTCCCGACTGGAGCCGAGTCCGAAGTTGCCACCGGCAACAATAAAATCCCCCGGCTTTACCCGGGAGACAAAGGTGGGGTCAGCATCTTCCATCACATGCTTGGCTAGCTCAGGGAGGTTACTTCTCAGGTGAGCCAATCGCCCCGGCGTGATGTGGTCGGTGGAGATGTTATCGCCAAACTTAAAAGCTTTCCCTTTGAGCACCTACATCACCTCCCTGGGGTCGGTAATTTCACCGGTAATAGCGGTAGCCGCCGCTGTAGCCGGACTGCCCAGGTAAATAAAGGCGTTAGGATTGCCCATCCGACCTTTGAAATTACGGTTAGCCGTAGATAGACAGGATTCATCATCCCCCAGCACCCCCTGGTGGAGACCAAGGCAGGCTCCACAGCCGGGGGGCAGGATAATCGCTCCAGCCTCAATAAAGGTCTGGATATATCCTTCCGTAATAGCCTGCTGCAGGATTGTTCGTGATGCTGGCGCCACTATCAGCCTGGTCTCAGGGTGGCGGTTCTTCCCGTTGAGAATACTAGCGGCTATAGCTAGGTCTTCCAGTCGTCCGTTGGTGCAGGTGCCAATGAATACCTGCTGAATCCTGGTACCTTTAAGCTCCCTGGCTGGGGCAACATTATCTACCGTGTGAGGCTTGGCTACCATCGGTTCAAGACTGGTGGCATTAATGTTGATGGTTTGCTCATAGGTAGCGTCTTTATCAGGGGAAATTGACTGGTAGTCATCGCTCCGCCCCTGTGAGGTTAAATACTCCTGGGTGACTTTATCCGCCGGGAAAAGACCCACCTTAGCCCCGGCTTCCACTGCCATATTGGCTATGGTAAGCCGCTGCGGCATAGCCATATTGTCCACAGTATCACCGCCGAACTCCAGTGCTTGGTAGGTGGCACCATCGGCACCAAGCAATCCAATGAGATAGAGAATGAGGTCTTTAGCATAAACGCCTTTGGTGAAACTGCTTGAGACTGCCACCTTTATGCTTTCCGGGACGCGGAACCAGGTCTTGCCCAGACCAAAGGCAATAGCGATATCGGTGGAGCCCATTCCGGTGGCAAAGGCTCCCAGACCACCGGCGGTTACGGTGTGGGAATCAGCACCGACAATGACATCACCCGGTTTGGCCAGAGATTCGGCAACTATCTGGTGACAGACACCGTTGCCAACCTCGGATAAAAAGCAACCGGTTTGCTGGGAAAATTGACGCAGCAGTGTGTGGTCATTGGATAGCCTGTAGTTGGGGCTGGGGGCAGCATGGTCAAGAAACAGGATAGTTTTCTGGGGATTAGCCAGTTGTTTAAATCCACCTGTCTGGAATTGCCTTACGGTTAGCGGTCCGGTAGTATCCTGGACGAAAACCAGGTCTACCTTGGCAATAACAATATTTCCTGCTTTGGCATCGCTGTCTGACTTCTTGCTCAGTATTTTTTCGGCTAGTGTCTTACCCATAAATTCGCACACATCTCTAGAGAGGATTGTCGCCATCTACATTGGGATATTGCCGTGCTTCCTTGCCGGGCGGGTCTCCTTTTTATTTCGTAGCGCCTCAAGAGCAGCGATTATCTTAGGTCGGGTATCGCTGGGTCTGATGATAGCATTAATGTATCCCTGGCTGGCGGCGATATAAGGATTATAGAGTAGCTTGCGGTATTCCTCTATCTTTTCCGTCTCCTTCGCCTTGGGGTCGTCAGCTGTTTTAATTTCGTTTCGGTAGATAATTGAAGTAGCCCCTTCAGCTCCCATAACGGCAATTTCTGCCTGAGGCCAGGCAAGACAGTAGTCAGCGCCCAGACTCTGGCTACACATGGCGATGTATGCCCCGCCATAAGCCTTGCGGGTAATTAATGTAATCTTGGGAACAGTAGCCTCAGAGTAACACCACAGGAGCTTGGCACCGTGCCTGATGATTCCTCCCCATTCCTGGTGGCTGCCGGGAAGATAGCCGGGAACATCTACCAGGGTCAGTAACGGGATATTAAAAGCGTCACAGAAGCGGATGAATCTGGTAGCTTTATCCGAGGCATTAATGTCAAGAGCACCAGCAAGGTAGTTGGACTGGTTGGCAATGATGCCGACCACATGTCCGTTGAGGCGGGCAAGACAGGTGATTATATTCGGAGCGTAGTGACGGGACGGCTCAAGAATTTCCCCGTCATCCACTATAGAACGGATGACATTCTTCATATCGTAAGCCTGGCGTGGGTTATCCGGTGTGATGGTATCCAGGGCTAAGTCAGTGCGGTCTGGGGAATCCTTGGGTGGGATACAGGGTGGCTTCTCCTCATTACTCTGGGGTAAGTAGCTCAGGAGTCTTTTAATCTCTTCAATAGTCTGCTCATCGGTATCACAGACAAATTGAGCCACCCCACTTTTGATATTATGGGTCATCGCCCCGCCCAGCTCTTCATTGCTTATCTCCTCGCCGGTAACCGCCTTAACTACTTCTGGACCGGTGATATGCATATGGCTGGTGCCCTTCACCATAAAGACAAAATCGGTCATTGCCGGTGAATAGACAGCACCACCGGCGGCTGGTCCCATAATGGCTGATATCTGGGGAATAACCCCTGAGGCACAGGAGTTGCGGAAGAAAATCTTACCATAGCCATCAAGGGCATTAACCCCCTCCTGGATACGCGCTCCGCCGCTATCAATGAAACCAACCATAGGCACTTTCATTGCCATGGCTAGGTCCATAACTTTACATATCTTCCTGGCGTGCATCTCACCAAGGGTACCCCCTTTAGCGGTGAAGTCCTGAGCATAGGCACAGACGGTGCGACCGTTCACCTTTCCGTAGCCGGTAACCACGGCATCAGCGGGGATAGAAACCTTGTCCATCCCGAAGTTAGTGCAGTGATGGCGGACAAACAAATCTGTCTCGTGGAAGGAGTCGAACAGGAGGGCAAGCCTCTCTCTAGCAGTGAG
>CAYRNL010000003.1:0-1165 GCA_964425705.1 uncultured Dehalococcoidales bacterium | reverse complement strand
CTTCAAACCAATACTGGTCAGGATGACGACATTGGTTTTACCCTCGGCTACCCTGCTTGATTTCCTTAGCGCCCCAACTACTACCGCTGAGGTAGGTTCTACATATATTCCCTTTTGCGCCAGTATGGTTATCCCCTCAGCAATTTCATCTTCGGAAACTTTTATTACTTCTCCATCTGTTTCTCTAAGAGCCTCCAGTATTTGCCGACCTCGGATAGGGTCGGCACAGGCAATCGCCTCGGCGTAACTATATTTCCCCGTAGCCAGCGGGGTAACCTCTGTCTCTCCTCTTTTGAAAGCTTCATAAATGGGAGGGTAAGCCTCGGTCTGCACGGCAACCAGTTTCGGCAGGCGGTCAATGATGCCCATATCCTTTAGTTCCCGTCCAGCCAGGGCAATTCCCAGGATTATGCTTCCGTAACCAACCGGCATAATGATACAGTCCGGGGCTGCCCAGCTTAACTGTTCGCAAATCTCGTAGAAGACTGTTTTGGTTCCTTCCAGAAAGAAGGGGTTCCAGTTGTGAGAAGCGTAAAATACCTCCTTTGCCCTTTCCTGAATCGCTTTGGCGGCATTTTCTCGCGGGCCAGGAACCCGTTTTAGTTTTGCCCCGTAAGAAATTATCTGGAGCAGTTTGCCCTGGGCAGCAGTCTCCGGACAGAAAATTTCACAGTTGATGCCAGCCCGGGCACAGTAAGCAGCGATGGCGGCTCCGGCATTACCCGAAGAATCGTCAATAACATTTTTAATGCCCAGTTCCTTTATCTTACTCATCAGGACACTGGCACCTCTGTCCTTATAGGAGCCGGTAGGAAATAAGTAGTCCAGTTTCAGCAGAATCTCTTTATTGAAGATTCTCTCTTTTATTAAGGGGGTCATGCCTTCACTGAGACTAACAATATTTTCGTCCTTGGCTATAGGCAGTACCTCTCGGTATCTCCAGATGGAATTCGTTCTGTTTTTTAACTTATCCAGTGGTAGCTTCTGGAGGGTCTTCTCCAGTTCAAAGGCACCGCCACATTCACACCTATAAGCAAGGGTATCTACCGGTAACCTTCTATGGCACTTTGAGCATCTATAATTGACCTTCATACTTACCCATTATAATGAAGGTTTTAAGTTTGTAAAGGTTTTGCCTGCCTCTAAGGAGATTATCTTACTGTTC
>CAYRNL010000002.1:13514-24336 GCA_964425705.1 uncultured Dehalococcoidales bacterium | reverse complement strand
CTTTCCATAGAACTTGAGAGGATGAAACGAGAGTTTGAGAAAGCGAAGAGTACCACCGAGACTTAAGTTAAGGTTGTGAGTCAAACTAAAAGCCAGCATGTAACCCACTGAACAATTCATCGGAATGTTACCTAACGGGGATACTCATCTACCGTTTGGAGGCAAGGGAGTTTGATGCTACAACCCTTATTGGCAATGGTAAGCAGTTTGTTAAATAGTCAAGCTAAATGCTAATTCAAAGGTTCTGTCTATCGTCCAGTACCGCCCACCATAAAGGTAATTTTATTACCTCACGCGCAAGGTTAACGAGGCTCTGAATTATGAGCACTCAAAGTCCCGGTTCATCGTCTATCCTGAGCTCAGACTGAAGTGTCTCCGGTAAAACGGGGGGAAAGCATTGCCTGTCGTTGCTTGCTTTACAAACTTTCGGTCAAGTTTGTATCAGGTTTAAGGCAGGTGCCTGGCTCAATCCTGGCTGCATTGCCTATCTTGACGCCTGATTCTACCCTCACATTATCACCCAGAATACAATCTGCAGGAATATGGCACCGTTCTTGAATATGGCAGCAAGAGCCGATTACACAATTCTTGAGGGTTGCCTTTTCTCCCACCTGTGCTTCATCCCACAGTACTGCTCCTTCTATAACCGCACCCTTATCAACCCTGCACCTAGCTCCTAGTACTGTGGGTCCCTTTATTTTTGTATCCTCAGCAATGGTGCACCCTTCACCAATTAAAACAGGTCCTTTAATGTCAGCTGTAGGGTGAATATGGCTTTCCCCCTCAGCTTGTACATGTCTTTTCCCCCACTGCAAAAGTAGGTCATGGTGTACCTTCAGGTATTTCTCCGGCGTGCCAATGTCAATCCAGTAAGCATCGGACGGATAACTCAGGATAGGCTCGCCCATATCAAGCAGTGAGGGAAAGATATCGTGTTCAAACATAGAGTGAGTTGAAGCTGGGATTTGTGTCAGAACCTCAGGCTCCAGAATATATATGCCAGCATTTATCATGTTCGTAGCGACTTCACCCCAGCTTGGCTTCTCTACAAAGCGCTTGACCATGTTCTGCGCATCGGTCTCCACCACTCCATAAATGGTAGGATTATCTACCGGGGTTAGCGCTATGCTTGCTTTTGGTTTTGTTTCCTGGTGCTGTTTCATCATAGCTGTCAGGTCTATCTGGGTCAGGATATCACCGTTAAAGACGATGAATGTCCCATCTATGTACGACTCGGCATTTTTCACCGCCCCTGCCGTGCCCAATGGTGACTCCTCCACCAGATAGGTGAGTTTAACCCCGAATTTTGTTCCATCACCGAAATAGTTTTGTATGGGGTCAGGGAGATAACCCATGGCAAGAATAGCATCGGTAACCCCATGCCTGTTTAAATAACCTAGCATGTGTTCCAGAAAAGGTCGGTTTAGAATAGGCACCATCGCCTTGGGGGTATTATAGGTCAATGGACGTAGTCTCGTTCCCTCTCCACCAACCAAAATTACTGCTTTCATTTTGCTTCCTTGGTTATTAGTTTTCAACCAACGCAGATTAACCAGCTTGACAATGCGTCTCAGTCTGCTGGTTCGGTCTAGCCCTTTTCTCTATCTTCGCCCTTCCTAAATAGATAGATTCTGCTATGTCTCTCGGAGTAAATAAACCCTTCCCTTGTTATGTCCTGAATCAGTTTCTCCTCCGAACCTCTGGTTTTCTCTAAGGAAAGTGTTGCCCCCGACTTTAAAATGCGTTGCATCTCAGATATAACGCTTCCCAGTCCACCAGCAACATAACGAATACCAAAAATGAAGGCGAGGTCAATACTGCTGTCTGCCAGCCCGGTGTCAGATGCATTTGCGGGCATGGTCTTAACGTTTTTTATTCCCTCTCGCTTAATTTTTTTCTTGACTCGTTCAATTGCCAGCGGATGGATGTCCACGGCGTAAACTAGTCCCTTTCCACCTACTATCTTTGCCGCTGGAATAGTGAAGAACCCTGGGCCACAGCCCACCTCCAACACTTTTTGTCCTGACCTTAATCCGGCTGCTTCCAGTAGCTTGTATGGATTTCTGAAAAGCGGGAGAAGGGGATTGTCATGCATCAGGGTTATCATCCAGAAAGCAAGCCTTGAAGTGTGCAGACCGGAGTGACGGCGTCTTTTTGTCATTTTGTTGCTCATCCTTTGCCCCTTTACTTCAAGTATTCTGCTGTGGTTATTGGTATATCCTGTTCCTCATCACCAGTAACCAGTCTGTAGTCCCTCAGCTCCCCCAAAGATGTCTGAGAAATTTTTTAAAAGGGCGCTGAATCAATTTTAATCCTACTCACCTTTATCGTGACTTTTGATTATTTCGGCTCCGGTCGTTGGTCGGGAAACATACCCGTCACATTCTATTCCTTCGGCTTGGAAAGCCTCTTTCATAGCTCTGGCTACCTCGGATGGGTTAGCCTTCTCTCGTTGGACAATGGCTATTATGGTTGGTCCGGCCCCGCTTAAAGTTGCTCCCAAAGCCCCGGATTCCATGGCAGCTTTCTTGGCGTTCAGGTATCCTGTGTAAAGGGGTGCTCTAACCGGTTCCACAATCTGGTCGCCAAGCATTCCTTTGCCGATTAGATTGGCGTCAGCAAGTAGCAAGCCGGCAACTACAGCTGAGGCTGACCCTAGATTATGAATTACTTTGGGCAGCTCTATCTTCTCGGGCAGTATTTCTCTGGCTTTTCTGGTTGTTTTTTTAATACCTCTGGGAATGGCTAGAGCAAATTCTAACTCTGTTGGCGGTGGGAAGGCACAGATTTCTAATGGGTGGTAGGAACTGACGATGACGAAGCCTCCATATATTGAAGGGGCAACATTATCAGCGTGAGCATTCATCTCACCTTGCATTGCTATTTCGGTTAACTCCAGTTTGCTCAGTTTCAAATCAAGGAGATGATTTATAGCCACCGCTGTTGCCGCCGCAGTGGCTCCGGTACTGCCAAGACCAGACCCCGGCGGTATCCCCTTTTTTACCTTGATTTTAAATCCAGGCGTAGCCAAGCGTTTTTGGAATTCCAGCGCCGTTCTCCCCGCGGTGTTCATTTTTGGTTCGGTGGTGATGGTATCCGCCTCAACCCCTTCCATCTCAATAACAATGTCCCTTTCGGCACGGGGCTGAATTTCTACGATATCATGCATTACATCCAGGGCAAGCCCAAACACATCGTAGCCTGGTCCCAGGTTGCTGGTTGAGGCTGGAGCACGAACTATCACTTTATTATTTGGCAATGTAATCACCTCGTATTGGCTAGCTTAGCCGCGATTTTAATGGTTTCAATTAGACTGTCGGCACCTATTTTAAGCGCAATCTCCACACCTCTAAAGTGTTCCTGCTCGTTATAGGTTACCACTTCTAAGAAACTCTTCATACCATACAGGGATACGAATGAAATTCTAAGAGAAAAATGAAGGTAATGTCAATTTGTTGACAATTTGCCTTAAGCTATGATAAACTTATCACTTAGTATTTACTGATTCAGCTGGTAGTTAGTAGATTGAACTCAAGTTCAGTCTATGGCTTATAGGTGAATGGATGAGCTCAGGCTCATCCATTTAACTTGTGTGATTGGGGGGAAAAGAATGCCTACTATTAATCAACTTGTTAGGAAGGGACGCAAGAGGGTTGGCAAAAAAATCAAGGCGCCAGCTCTGGGTTTTACCTATAATGCGTTGAAGAATAGAGTGATACAGGGGAAGGGTTCTCCGCAAAAGAGAGGCGTCTGCATTCAGGTTAAGACAACTACCCCTAAGAAGCCCAATTCGGCATTACGTAAAATAGCCAGGGTAAGGCTGACCAATGGAATTGAGGTAACTGCTTATATCCCCGGTGAGGGGCATGAGTTACAGGAACACTCGGTGGTGTTGATTCGCGGCGGGCGGGTAAAAGATTTGCCCGGTGTCCGCTATCACATCGTCCGAGGAGCGCTGGATACCAGCGGTGTGGCTAACCGCAAACAGGGACGCAGTAAGTATGGTACTAAACAAGCTAAAACTACGGTGGAGAGTGCTTGAATTAAAGGAGTAAGATGCCAAGACGAGCTCGAGCCTTAAAAAGAGAGATATTCCCTGATGCTAAATACAACAGTGAGACTATAGCCAGGGTGATTAATAGATTAATGTTATGTGGCAAGAAAAGCACTGCGGAGAGAATTGTGTATGGTGCTTTACAGATTATGGAGCAGAAAGAGTCCAAGGAGCCAGTCAGCATTTTGGAAAAGGCGGTAAGGAATGCCACACCTCTGCTTGAAGTTAAGCCGCGCCGGGTTGGAGGTGCTACCTATCAGGTGCCGGTGGAGGTTCGACCTGAGCGTAGCTTTTCTCTGGCTCTACGCTGGCTGGCAAAATCAGCCAGAGCCAGAGCCGGCAAATCTATGGCAGAGAAGCTAGCGGCTGAACTTATGGATGCCTCAAAAGGGGAGGGGGCAACTATTAAGAAGCGTGAGGATACTCACCGTATGGCTGAAGCCAATAGAGCCTTTGCCCACTATAGATGGTGAGGGGTTAGTTATGCCTAGAAGTTTCCCGTTAGAACGTATACGAAATATAGCTATTATTGCTCATATTGACGCCGGTAAGACCACCATCACCGAGCGGATACTCTATTATACCGGACGCACCTACAAGATTGGTGAGGTGGATGAAGGGACAGCGGTGATGGACTGGATGGAGCAGGAGAGGGAGCGCGGCATTACCATTACGGCTGCGGCTACCACCTGTTACTGGCAGGAGCATCGCATCAACATTATTGATACCCCTGGGCATGTGGATTTTACTGTTGAGGTTGAGCGCAGTCTTAGGGTGCTGGATGGTGGTGTGGTGGTCTTCGATGGAGTACACGGGGTGGAGGCTCAGTCAGAGACGGTATGGCGGCAGGCCGACAGGTATAAAGTGCCCAGGATTTGCTTTATTAATAAGATGGACCGGGTTGGTGCTGACTTCAATCGTGCCTTGTCAATGATTGAGCAGCGGCTGGAAGCCAACCCTCTGCCTATACAATTACCTTTGGGTAGTGAAGCCTCATATGAGGGTGTTATTGACCTGGTGGAGAATAAGGCGTGGCACTTTGGCAGCAGCCCTGACTCAGAATTGCAAGAAGTGGCTATTCCTGAATCGGAAAGGGAAATATGCAGTAAATCCCGTCAGGCACTAGTTGAAAAATTAGCTGAAGTTGATGACCAGATTCTGACAGCTTATCTTGATGGCAGGGATGTTACTCCTGCTGAGCTAAAACTAGCCCTGAGAAGGGTAACCCTGGCTAACAAGGGAGTGCCTATTCTATGTGGTAGTGCCCTGAGGAATAAAGGTATTCAACTACTGCTTGATAGTATTGTAGACTACCTTCCCTCCCCGGTGGATATGCCACCAGTACCAGCTATTGACGCCAGGTCAGGGAGCAAAGTTACTCGTCCCGCCAAAGATGATGCTCCCTTTTTAGCTTTAGCCTTTAAGGTGGTTACCGACCCCTTTATGGGCAGGTTGGTCTATTTCAGGGTATATTCAGGCAAGGTGAAGGTAGGGGCTCAGGTGTTCAATTCAAATCAAGGTAAGAGGGAACGCATTGGGCGGCTGCTACTAATGCATGCCAATCGGCGTGAGGAGGTATCAGAGGTAGACACCGGAGCTATTGCTGCTACCTTGGGTCTTAAAAATACTCTTACCGGCGATACGCTGTGCCATTATTCGCAGCCGGTGCTCCTTGAATCTATTCGCTTCCCTGAGCCGGTGCTCTTTATTGCCATTGAACCTAAAACCAAGGCTGACCAGGACAGGCTGAACGAAGCGCTGCAGAGGTTGGCTGAGGAAGACCCTACCTTTAAGGTAAAATTTAACGAGGAGACAGGACAGACTATTATCTCGGGTATGGGCGAGCTCCATCTTGAAGTTATCGTGCGCAGACTACTTAGTGAATTTAAGGTGATGGCCAAGATGGGAAAGCCACAGGTTGCTTTTAAGGAGACCATCACTGTACCGGTGCGAGTTGAAGGGAGATTTGTTCGACAAACCGGTGGACACGGGCAGTATGGTCATGTCTGGCTTGAGCTTGAGCCCGGGGAACGTGCTAGTGGCTTTCAATTTATAGACGAAATTAAAGGTGGAGTCCTACCCAGGCAGTATATCCCGGCGGTTGAAAGTGGCATTAAAGAGGCACTGCAAACCGGAGTATTGGCTGGCTACCCTGTGGTTGATATTAAAGCAACCCTTTACGATGGCAGTTACCATGAGGTTGATTCTTCAGAGCTAGCCTTTAGAATGGCGGGCTCAATGGCTCTAAAGAAGGGTGTCCTTAAGGCTAAACCCGTCCTTCTTGAGCCGGTTATGAAATTGGAAGTGGTTGCCCCGAAGAAATTTCTTGGCGATATCATTGGTAACCTCAATTCAAGACGGGGACAAATTGAAGCGGTTGAGGCACAGGGTGAATCCTGTATTATTCATTCTTTTATTCCCTTAGCTGAAACCTTTGGTTATGCCACTTCTCTCCGGTCATTAACTCAGGGTAGAGCCACCCATTCAATGGAATTTTATCGCTACCAGGAGCTACCGGCTCAACAGGCAGACAAGATTAAAGCTACAGGTGGAAGGTAATTGGTATGCCTAAACAGAAGATTCGTATCAAGCTGAAGGGTTATGACCACAAGATTCTTGACCAATCTGCCGAGCAGATTGTGGCTGCTGTGGAGCGTACTGGTGCCGTTGTTTCCGGACCGGTGCCATTACCTACCCGTATTAAGAAGTTCAGTGTTATTCGCTCCCCGTTTATAGACAAGGACTCACAGGAGCAGTTTGAAATCCGAACCCATAAGCGTCTTATTGATATCGTAGAGACGACTTCTAAGACGATAGATGCTTTAGCTAGTCTTAACCTACCCTCAGGGGTTGATATAGATATTAAGTTGTAACAAATGTGGGATGGCTCAAAGATATGATACCCGGTATTATCGGCAGAAAAATAGGTATGACCCAGATGTTTACCGATGACGGTACAGCAGAAGCAGTAACCGCTATTGAAGCTGGACCATGCGTAGTAATTCAGGTAAAGACTGCGGCTAAGGAGGGATACAATGCCGTTCAGCTCGGCTTTGGCGAGGTCAAACGGCTTAAGTCTTCCCAGCGGGAACACCTTAAAGGACCGGGTCAGTTCAAACATCTGCGCGAGTTTAGAATGGATGATATTGAAGCCATTGAGGTAGGACAGCGAGTTGATGTTAGTTTATTCAATGATGGTGACCTGATTGATATTACCGGGCTGTCCAAGGGCAGGGGTTTTGCCGGCGTGGTCAAGCGATATGGTTTTGCCGGTGGACCCAAAACACACGGACAGTCAGACCGGCACCGTGCCCCCGGTTCCATAGGGGCTAGTGCCTCTCCGGGCAGGGTATTTAAAGGGATGCGTATGGCAGGACATATGGGAGATAATAGAGTGACAGCGCGTCATTTAACGGTGTTTAGAGCTAATCCTGAGCGCAACCTCCTTCTGGTTAGGGGAGCGGTGCCCGGGGCGAGGAATGGGCTACTGTTAATCAGGAAATCGGGTAAAACGGAGAAGGAAAGTGCGGATTCCAGTTCATAACCTTGATGGCGAGGTAGTGAAGCATATTGACATAAGCGACAAGGTTTTTGCCGTGCCGTTTAATGAAGCAGTAGTGCACCAGGCAATGGTGAGGCAGAGGGCAGATGCCCGCCAGGGAACAGCCAGCACCAAGACTCGGGGCGAGGTTGCCGGTAGCAACGCAAAGCTGTTCCGCCAGAAGCATACCGGTCTGGCCCGGGCTGGCAGCAGAAAGTCACCACTGCGACGGGGAGGTGGGGTCATTTTTGGTCCCAAGCCGAGGAGCTACCGGCAGGCAATGCCCAAGAAGATGCGCCGGCTGGCGATAAGATGTATTCTATCAGCTAAGGCCAGGGATGGCGAATTGGTGGTTTTAGACCAGCTTAAGCTTGATGAGCCTCAAACTAAGGAAATGGCGCGGATTCTGGCGGCAATGGGGGTGGATTCTTCTGCCCTTATCGCTACCTCTGAGCCAAGTGTAATTAAATCAGCGCGTAACTTACCGGAGGTTAAGACTATGCCTGCTAATCTACTTAATGTGGTAGACCTCCTTACCTATAAGAGGTTGTTGATGCCCGTAGCTGGGGTGCAGACCGTGGAAAAACTGTGGGGAGAGAGTTTGTCCTAGGGGGAAACAGTGCATCTTTACGAGGTATTACGATATCCATCAATAACTGAGAAAAGTACCGGGCTTCACGCCCAGGGTAAATATGTCTTTGAGGTAGCCAGTGAGGCGGATAAACATCAGATCAAACAGGCAGTGGAAAAGGCGTTTAGTGTTAAGGTGCTCGCAGTTAATATAATGAGGGTGCCCGGTAAAAAGCGCCGGATAGGTAAGCGGGTGGTGCTAACTCAGTCTTGGAAAAAGGCGGTTGTTACCCTCAAGCCAGGGGATAAGATTGAACTCTTTGAAGGTGTGTAAACGATGGCATTAAAGGAATATCGTCCCACTTCTCCCGGCAGACGTGGTATGACCGGCGCTACCTTTGAGGAAATAACCAAAGGTAAGCCGGAAAAATCACTGCTGCTGCCTATCAGGAAGAGGGCGGGACGTAATAATCAGGGCAGGATAACTGTTCGCCATCGGGGCGGCGGAGCGAAGCGAATGCTTCGTGTGATTGATTTTAAGCGGGATAAGATGGGTGTTCCGGGCAGAGTGGCATCTATTGAGTATGACCCCAACCGCTCGGCGCGGATTGCCTTAATTTATTACGCTGATGGTGAGAAACGTTATATCCTGGCTCCTTTGGAACTTAACGTTGGGGATACGGTGAAGTCAGGCGATGATGCTGAAATAAAGCCAGGGAATTGTTTGCCCATGAGGTTAATCCCCAGCGGCACACCAATCCATAATATTGAGATGGCGAGGGGGAGGGGAGGACGTTTGGTGCGGAGTGCCGGGGGTAGTGCTCAGTTGATGACTAAAGAGGGTGAGAATGTTCTAGTCAGGTTACCCTCTGGAGAGGTGCGGCGATTCCGCAGTGATTGTCTGGCAACCATCGGTCAGATAGGGAATATTGACCATCAGAATATTAATCTGGGTAAAGCCGGTCGAAAACGGCTTATGGGCTGGCGACCTACAGTGAGGGGCTCGGCGATGAGCCCTCGTGACCATCCTCATGGTGGTGGTGAAGGTAGAACGCCGATAGGTATGCCCGGGCCTAAAACGCCGTGGGGGAAGCCAGCTTTAGGTTACAGGACTCGCAAGGCAAAGGCTTCAGATAAAATGATTGTTAAGCGCAGGGGGAAGTAGCCAGCATGTCAAGGTCGATTAAGAAGGGACCAGCTATTGATGCCAAACTGTTAAAAAAGGTGGAGACGCTTAACCGCTCTGGACAGAAAGCGGTAATAAAAACGTGGTCACGCTCGTCTACTATCCTGCCTCAGATGGTAGGGCTTACTATCGGGGTGCACGATGGCAGAAGGCATGTGCCCATCTTTATTACCGAAAATATGGTAGGACATAAATTAGGTGAATTCGCTTTAACTCGGACCTTCAGGGGACATACCAGTAGAGGAGAAAGAAGCATTCAGCCAAGAAAGGGAAGGCAGGTTTAAACAGGGTCTAAAATGGAAGTTAGTGCGATAGCCAAAGACACTGGTATATCACCCCGTAAGGTACGTCCGTGGGTGGATATGGTGCGGGGCAAGAAGGTGGACGAAGCGCTGACCATTCTTAGGTTTGCTCCGTCACCAGCAGCCCGGGTGGTTGCCAAGGTGGTGAAATCAGCAGCCGCCAATGCTGACAACAATTTTCAGATGTCCCCTTCGGATTTAAAGATTGTTAGTATCTTTGCCGGTGAGGCACAAACTCTAAAGCGGCATCGTCCCCGGGCTAGGTCGCGAGTAGCACCTATTCTTAAGCGTTCTAGCCATATTACAGTTATTGTTGCTGAGCAGGAAGGTTAAATGGGACATAAGGTTCATCCTACAGGTTTTAGAATTGGGGTTATCCGTGATTGGCAGGCGAAGTGGTATGCCGACAAGCAGTACGCTGCTTTTCTGCAAGAGGACCTGAAGCTTCGTCGGGCTATCTGGTCCAAGTATGTTGATGCTGGCGTTTCACTGGTTCAGATTGACCGCCAGGCAAATGAGGTGTCGATAACCATCAATACCTCTCGACCCGGTGTTGTTATCGGACGGGGAGGACAGCGAGTTGACGAAGTGAGGTCTTACCTTGAGGGACTCATTGGGAAGAAGATTCGATTGAATATTCAGGAGGTTCGGCAACCTGAGCTTGACGCTTTTCTGGTAGCCAGGGCAATAGCGGAACAGATTGAACGCCGCATTGCTTATCGTCGGGCTATGAAACAGGCAATTTTCCGTACTATTCAGGCTGGGGCTAAGGGAATGAGGGTCGGTTGTGCTGGTAGACTGGGTGGTGCTGAGATAGCTCGCACTCAGATTATGCATGAAGGGCGGGTGCCACTGCATACCCTACGGGCAGATATTGATTATGGCTTTACCGAAGCACATACTGCCCTCGGTCGAATCGGAGTAAAGGTGTGGATATATAAGGGTGATATTCTTCCCGAACCTAAGGTAGAAGAAGTTGAGGAAGCACCTGCGGAGTTAGCCGCCGAAGCGGTGGTAAGTGTAGAACCTGCTGGTGTCGTTGAGCCAGCAGTAGAAAAGCCAGCCGAACCGGCAGCGAAAAAAGCTGTGAAAAAAGTGGCTGAACCGGTAGCCGAAAAAGCTGTAGAAACGGCACCCTCTGCGGAAGCAGAGGAGAAGCCCAAGAAGCC
>CAYRNL010000002.1:9710-13414 GCA_964425705.1 uncultured Dehalococcoidales bacterium | reverse complement strand
AAAAAGCTGTAGAAACGGCACCCTCTGCGGAAGCAGAGGAGAAGCCCAAGAAGCCAACAAGGAGAAAGAAGAAGGCAGAGAGTGCGGTAGAATCAGAAGAAAAAGCTGTGGAGACGGTAGAAAAGCCAGCTGAACCGGCAGCGAAAAAAGCTGTGAAAAAAGTGGCTGAACCGGTAGCCGAAAAAGCTGTAGAAACGGCACCCTCTGCGGAAGCAGAGGAGAAGCCCAAGAAGCCGGCAAGGAGAAGGAAGAAGGCAGCCGATACCGCGGCTACTTCAGTAGAATCAGAGGGACAAGATGCTACAACCGAAACGAGTTAAATATCGGAGGTCGCATAGAGGACACCGCCGGGGTAGAGCCCAGGCGGGGAATGTAATTAATTTTGGTGATTTTGGTTTGCAGGCGTTAGCGTCAGCCTGGGTTACCAGCCAGCAAATTGAGGCTGCCCGGCGAGCTATTACTCATCACCTTCGTCGGGGTGGCAATGTCTGGATACGTGTTTTCCCGGACAAACCGGTTAGTAAGAAGCCGGCGGAGACTCGTATGGGTGGGGGCAAGGGTCCTCCCGACCATTGGGTAGCTGTGGTTAAACCGGACCGGATTCTATTTGAAATAAGCGGGGTAGGTGAGGAGCTAGCCCGAGAGGCGATGCGCCTTGCCTCGCATAAACTCTCCATAGCCACCAGGTTTGTGGTAAAGGAGACCGGTGTGGTTGCGGCTGGTAGTTCGGTAATAGGGGGTTAGTCCAGTTGAAGGTAGCGGAAATTAGAGCTCTCAGTACTGAGGAATTGACAAAACAGCTGGAGGCGGCTCGCCAGGAGTTTTTCAATATCCGTCTCCGCTTGGCCAGCAAGCAGTTGGCAAATCATCGCCAGGTTAGAGTGACTAAACGGAAGATTGCCCGGCTTGAGACCATAATGAGGGAGAAGGAGCTAGGTATAAGGCAGGTTTAAGGCTATGGAAAGTAAGCGCAAAATCAGGCTTGGTCATGTGGTAAGTAATAAGATGGATAAGACGGTAGTGGTGGCAGTGGAAACCCCCAAACGCCACCCACTCTACCATAAAACTATTAAGCGAGTGGTTAAATACAAGGCTCATGATGGAAATAATGAGTGTAAGCTGGGGGATATAGTCAGAATTGTAGAAACCCGTCCCCTGTCACGGCAGAAATGCTGGCGAGTGGCTGAGATAATAACCAGGCGAGAGGTGGTGGAGGTTCAGCCTGAAGAGTTAACCTGAAATCGGTTTTAGGATAGAGTTAAAATGATTCAAGTATCTACTAGACTCAAGGCGGCAGATAATACCGGTGCTCGGCAGCTTATGTGTATTAATGTGCTGGGTGGTACCGGGAGGAAATATGCGCGCGTGGGTGATGTTATTGTAGCCTCGGTCAAACGGGCTATCCCCAACGCTGGAGTGAAAAAGGGGGATGTGGTTCGGGCAGTTATCGTTCGTTGTGCTCAACCATTCCGGCGTCCCGATGGTTCTTATATCAGGTTTGACGAAAATGCTGCCGTAATTCTTACTGATAAGAATAACCCTAAGGGAACCAGGATATTTGGACCGGTGGCTCGAGAGCTGAGGGAGAAAAATTTTACCAAGATTATATCGTTAGCACCTGAGGTATTATGAGGCAGGCAAGCTATGAAGATTAGAAAAAACGATACCGTATTGGTTATCGCCGGAAAGGACAGAGGCAAAAAGGGTAAGGTGCGCTTTGCTTACCCTAAAGATGAGCGGTTATTGGTTGAGGGCATCAACTTTATCAAAAGGCATACCAGAGCCACCAAGGGTGTCAGGCAGGCAGGTATAATAGAGCGTGAAGCACCGATTCGTATGTCCGATGTTATGCTGCTGTGCAGCCGGTGTAATCACCCCACCCGGGTTGGCTTTCAAATATTAGCCGATGGCAGAAAGGTTCGAGTTTGTCGCTCCTGCGGCGAGGTAATTGATTAAATGTCACGACTCAGGGAGAGATATAAGGCAGAGATTATCCCCCAGCTGATGAAGTCTGGGGGCTATGAAAATGTAATGCAGGTACCGCGCCTGGATAAGGTGGTGCTTAATATTGGCATTGGTGAGGCAACTCAAAATGTTAAAGTTCTGGAAGCGGCAGAACGGGACTTGGCTACTATTTCGGGACAGCACCCGGTAACCACCCGAGCCAAGAGGTCTATCGCCGCCTTCAAGTTGAGGTCAGGGATGCCCATTGGGTTAAAGGTAACCCTGCGCGGAGAACGCATGTATGACTTTTTGGATAAACTGGTCAATGCTGCCTTACCCCGTATGCGTGAGTTTCAGGGGGTTTCCCGAAACTCCTTTGATGGGTGGGGTAACTACACCTTAGGGGTTAAGGAGCAGGTTATCTTTCCTGAAGTAGACTATGATAAGATAGACAAGGCGCGGGGGCTAGAGGTGTCAATCGTTACCACCGCGGAGACAGATGATGAGGCTAGAAACCTACTGGAGGCACTGGGTGTGCCTTTTCAGAAGGATTGAGCGGAGGATAAATGGCTAAAAGGTCAAAGATTGTAAAGTCAGAACGTCCGACTAAGTATAGAGTACAGCAGCATAATCGGTGTCACTTGTGCGGACGACCTCACGCTTATATGCGTAAATTCGGCATGTGCCGTATTTGTTTTCGTAAGTTAGCTCTCGCCGGTCAGATTCCGGGAACTAAGAAATCTAGCTGGTAGTTAAATAAGTTAAGAAGTATAGAGTAAGGGGTTAACGGTGACTATTTCTGATCCAATAGCAGATATGCTGACACGAATACGCAATGCCCTTCTGGCCAGGCATGATACGGTATTAATACCTACCTCGCGGATGAAGCTGGCTATTGCTGGCGTTCTTAAAGACGAGGGTTTTATCATCGATTATGAGGTGCTCAGGGCTAAGCCGCACCGGATGATTAAAGTTTATCTTAAATACGATGACAAAAATCAGCCAGTCCTGTCCGGATTAGAACGGGTGAGTAAGCCTGGGTTAAGGGTACATGTTCAGCGGAAGGAGATTCCCCGGGTTTATGGGGGCTTGGGTGTGGCTATTGTTTCCACATCCCAGGGTGTGATGGTAGGACACCAGGCCTGGCGACAGGGGATTGGCGGCGAGCTTTTATGCTATGTATGGTGAACTGGAGCTGGAGTGATATAGATGTCTAGAATAGGTCGGATGCCAATAGCAATACCACAGGGTGTGACGGCAAAAATTGACCAGAATGAGGTCACCGTAACCGGTTCTAAGGGTGAGCTTTGCCGTCATTTTAACCCGGATATGGCGATTACTCTGGATGACAATACCCTGACGGTATCAAGACCTACTGATAACCGTCAGCATCGTTCCCTGCATGGGTTGACACGAAGCCTTCTGGCTAATATGGTGGAAGGGGTATCCCGAGGTTTTGAGAAAAACCTGGAGATAGTGGGTGTGGGATACCGAGCCGAGAAAGCAGGAGATAAGCTGATAATCCGTGTTGGATATTCCCATCCGGTGGAGGTATCACCCTTACCGGGTATATCTCTGTCAGTTGAGGGGAACAATCGCATTAAGGTTAGCGGAATTGAGAAGGAAGTGGTTGGTGAGATGGCGGCGGAAATCCGAGCTATTCGTCCCCCTGATGCCTATAAAGGTAAGGGTATCCGATATGTTGGTGAGCAAGTGCGCCTTAAGGCAGGTAAAGCAGGTAAGGCGATAGGTAAGGGGAA
>CAYRNL010000002.1:0-9610 GCA_964425705.1 uncultured Dehalococcoidales bacterium | reverse complement strand
GTGAGCAAGTGCGCCTTAAGGCAGGTAAAGCAGGTAAGGCGATAGGTAAGGGGAATCAGTGATAAAGGATAAGGTAAGATTAGCTCGTTATCACAGGCATGCCCGGGTCAGAACCAAGGTGGTAGGCACTAGCTCAAGCCCCCGGTTAAGTGTCTTTCGCAGTCTGAACCATATTTATGCCCAGGTGATTGATGATTCAAAGGGACATACCTTGGTCTCAGCCTCAACCCTTGAGCCTGAGATTAAAAGCGAGCTGGACGGTAAGGTAAAGAAAAATCAAGCCGAGCTTGTTGGTGCTCTGGTAGCGAAGCGCGTCCTGGATAAGGGGATAAAACAGGTGGTCTTTGACCGGGGTGGATACAAATATCACGGTAGAGTTAAAGCTTTGGCTGAAGCCGCCCGGCAGGCCGGATTAAAATTCTGATAAGGAAGGTTCTAAGTTAAGTGAAAGGACCGATAAGTAAGATAGACCCAACTGAGCTGTCGTTAAACGATAAGCTAGTCTATATCAACCGCGTGGCTAAAGTGGTAAAGGGGGGGAAGCGGCTCAGCTTTAGCGCCCTGGTAGTTACCGGGGATGGTGATGGGCATGTTGGCATTGGTGTGGGCAAGGCAAATGAGGTGCCGGCAGCCATCAGTAAAGGCGGAGCCATTGCCAGAAAGAGCCTGATTAAAGTACCCCTGAATAGGAATACTATTCCTCATGAGATACTGGTTAGATTTGGCGCCGCTAAGGTCTTGTTAAAGCCGGCGACAGCGGGTGTTGGCATCATTGCTGGTGGCAGCATCCGGGCTGTGCTTGAGGCGGCTGGAATTAAGGATATACTGACTAAATCGTTGGGTAGTTCCAATCGCATTAATATGGCTAAGGCGACAATGCTTGCCCTGAGCCAGCTTAGAAACCCGAAGGAGGCGCTCGCCAGGCGCAAGCCAGAGCTTAGGGTGGCGGAGGAAGTGACCGGTGACTAAGCTGTGCATAACCTGGGTTAAAAGCGGCATTGGCTATGCTGAGGTTCAGAAAAGAACCCTGAAGGCACTGGGCTTTCATCGACTGCATCAGAGCATAACTCATGATGATACCAGAGCAATTCGGGGTATGCTCAATAAAGTGAAGCATTTGATTAAGGTGGAGGAGAAAACTGGTGAGACAGGATGAACTCTCCCCGGTTCCCGGTTCTAAGAGAAAGAGAAAGCGAGTAGGACGGGGAGACGGTAGCGGACACGGCACCTATTCCGGTCGGGGCTGTAACGGGCAGAAATCCCGTTCCGGCTTTAAGACAAAACCCGGCTTTGAAGGGGGGCAGTTGCCTCTAATCCAACGCTTACCCCAGAAGCGCGGCTTTACCAATATTTTCCGGAAAGAGTATTGTGTGGTTAGTGTGGGCAGGCTTAATAAATTTGAGCCCGGGAGCGAAATAACTCCAGAAAGTTTGGTAGCAGCCAGGGTGGTAAAATCATCACGGAACCCGATTAAGATTCTGGCTGGGGGAGATATTAATCGTTCTCTCTCGGTAAAGGCGAACAAGTTTTCCACGGCAGCTAAAGCCAAGATTGAAGCAGCTGGAGGCACGGTGGAGGAGATTGGATAATGAGCCCGAGACCGGCTAAGCCCAGACTTCTACAGGCAATGGTTGACGCCTTTAGCTTACCTGACCTAAGGCGGCGGATTCTTATTACTCTGGGCATTCTGGTGGTTTTCCGTTTTGTGGCTCATGTGCCTCTGCCCGGGGTGGACCCCGATGCCCTGGCGGCGCTATTTGAGCGTAACGCCCTGCTGGGCATGCTTGACCTGTTTAGTGGCGGTGCCATGAAGTATTTCAGCGTGGCAGCTATGGGGGTTTATCCCTATATCACGGCATCGATTGTTATGCAGCTAATGGTACCCGTTATTCCACAGCTGCAGGCACTTTCCCGGGAAGGAGAGGCGGGCAGGAATAAGATTAATCTGATTACCCACTGGCTCACTGTACCGTTAGCTGGTCTTCAGGGCTACGGACAACTAATCTATCTCCAGCGTGAGGGTGTTGTCAGTAGTGCTGACCCTCTGTCTACGGTAGCTATGGTGCTATCAATGATAGCTGGCACTATATTCCTCATCTGGTTAGGTGAGCTTATTACTGAATATGGCATTGGTAATGGCATATCTATAATAATTTTTGGTGGCATTGTCGCCGGCATACCGACAATGATTGGTCAGGGCTTTCTGGCTAAAGGACAGTTTGGTGGCTTAGCCCTTTATGCCCTCATTGCCTTAGCTACTACTGTCTTTATTGTTATCTTTACTGAAGCCCACCGGCGCATTCCGGTTCAATATGCCCGCAGCGTATTCCGCAGCGGTCGTATGTATCGGCAGGCAGGCTCAACCTATATCCCACTGCGAGTAAACACCGCCGGAATGATACCCCTTATCTTTGCTATGTCGCTGGTAGTCTTTCCCGGTGTCGTCGCCAGCTATTTTGCCAATCCCGCTGATCCTAACATAGCCGATCTTATTATGCGTCTATTTGACCCCGGAGCGGCGCTGCCCATGGGCTTGTTTTACTGGGGAGCCTATTTTCTGCTGACAGTGGCTTTTGCCTTCTTCTATACTATGATAATTTTTGAGCAGCAGAATTTGCCCGGCACCCTGCAACAACAGGGCGGGTTTGTTCCTGGGATTAGACCGGGGAAGAATACCGCTGATTACCTTAATGGGGTTATCAAACACATTACCTGGGCAGGGGCTATCTTCCTTGGCCTGATAGCAATAATGCCCTTCGCGGCTAGAGAGATTACCAATGTTCAGGTGATACAGCTATCCAGTATGGGTATGCTTATCGTGGTTGGCGTTGTCTTGGATACTATGAAACAGATGGAGGCGCAATTGGTATTGCGCCGCTACGAAGGCTTTATCAAGTAGGAGTAAAGTAAAGAGTGCATATTATTTTTCTGGGTGCCCCCGGAGCCGGTAAAGGAACGCAGGCGGCTTCTATCGCTAACGAGCTTAATCTGGCATATATTGCTTCCGGTGACCTGTTCCGGCAGGCACTGGAGCAGGGGACAGATTTAGGTATGAAGGCTAAGTCTTATATGGAGAAGGGAACGCTGGTTCCTGACGAAATAACGGTGCAAATGGTTCTAGAGCGTATGTCAGCTACAGACTGTGAGCATGGGGTAATCTTTGACGGGTTTCCCCGCAATCTCAACCAGGCTGAGGCTCTGGATAACGCTCTAGCCCAGCAGGGTAAGACAATAGACAAGGTGGTGTATATTAAGGTTAGTGAGGAGGAATTGCTGAGGCGCTTGAGCGGACGCTGGATTTGTCGTAATTGTCAGACACCGTACCATATGGTGAGCTCTCCACCCAGGGTGCGGGGTAGATGTGACCGGTGCGGTGGTGAGCTGTATCAGCGTCCCGATGATACTATTGAAACAGCGAAAAAGCGGCTGCAGGTCTATTTTGCCGAGACAGCCCCTCTTGTTGATTATTATACGCGGGCAGGTAAGTTATTGGATATAGACGGAGAGGGCAGTGTTGAGGAGGTGGGTAAGAGAATAGTAGCTGCCCTTCGTGGAGAGTTTGTTCACCTGGGGTAAAAATGGGTATAATTATTAAGTCAGAACGGGAGATAGCCATTATGCGGCAAGCGGGTAGGATTGTGGCAACCATACTGAGAATGCTGAGTAATCAAATAAGACCGGGGATGAAGACCAAGGAGTTGGACATTATTACGGCTAGGGAACTAGAGAGCCTGGGAGCTAAGCCTTCCTTCAAGGGATACCGAGGTTTTCCGGCTAATCTCTGTGTATCAGTGAATGATGAGATAGTGCACGGGATTCCCGGGGAACGGGTCTTAAATGAAGGCGATATTGTATCCCTTGACTTTGGCGCCATTTTTGGCGGTTTTCAGGGTGATGCTGCGGTGACGGTAGGCATTGGCAAGATTAAGCCAAAGGCAAAGAAGCTAATGGAGGCTACCAAAGGTGCTTTAGAGGCTGGCATTAATGCGGCTCGTCCTGGGGCAAGACTAGGGGATGTTTCCGCTGCCATTCAGGATTATGCTGAGTCACGGGGCTATTCGGTGGTGCGTGAGTATACCGGGCATGGCATCGGGCGCGATATGCACGAGGAACCTCAGATACCTAACTTTGGTCTGCCGGGAACGGGTCCGGTGTTGAAAAAGGGCATGACCATTGCCCTGGAACCTATGGTTAACCTTGGTGACTGGCAGACGCGACTTGGCGATGACCATTGGACGGTATTTACTGCTGATGGTAGTCTTTCGGCACACTTTGAACATACCATCGCTATTACTGATGTCGAACCGGAAGTACTTACTATTGTGTAGAGAAGGGGAATATGCCTAAGAAGGAGGTTATAGAGGTTGAGGGGACAGTAGTTGAGCCATTGCCTAATGCCATGTTTCGTGTGGAGTTGTCTAACGGGCATAAGGTGCTGGCTCACATTTCGGGTAAGATAAGATTACATTATATTAAAATCTTACCTGGAGATAGGGTATTGATAGAGCTTTCTCCTTACGACCTGAGTCGCGGTAGAATAATCTATCGGTTAAAATAACGGAGTTTATTATGAAGGTTAGAGCTTCAGTTAAGGTTAGATGTGATAAGTGCAAGGTGGTGAAACGGCGGGGTGTGGTCAGGGTTATTTGTTCCAATCCTAAGCACAAGCAGAGACAGGGCTGATTTTCCGTGGATAAGGAGGGAAATAAATGGCGCGTATCGCCGGGGTAGATTTACCAAAAAATAAGCACATTGTCGTTTCGTTACAGTATATCTACGGAATTGGATCCAGCTTGAGTCAGAGGATAGTTACTCAGGCTGGAATTAATCCTGATACTAAAACGGAGGACCTTACTGAGGAAGAGGTTAATCGTCTTCGTGAGCTTATTGACCGGGAGTATCGGGTAGAGGGTGAGCTTAGGAAAGGGGTTGACCTTAATATTAAGCGTCTGATTGAGATTGGTAGTTATCGGGGTGTCAGGCACCGTCATGGTTTACCGAGTAGAGGACAGCGGACGCGAACCAATGCTCGTACCAAGCGTGGTTCTCGGAAGACAGTAGCTGGTAGAGGACAGCGGCGTGGTATGGCGAAGAAATAACCAAGTGTAGTTAGTTAGGAGAGTGTAATGCCACAGAAGAAGCGAACCAAAGCAAGAAGGCGGGAACGTAAGTCAATCCCGGCAGGGAAAGCCTATATTCAGTCTACTTTTAATAATACCATAATAACTCTCACTGACCCCCAGGGAAATGTTATCGCCTGGGGGAGTTCGGGTACGGCTGGATTCAAGGGCTCACGAAAAGGTACTCCTTATGCGGCTCAGTTAGCAGCTCAGGATGCCGTCCGTAAAGCCAAGGAGCACGGCTTGCGTCAGGTAGAGGTTTATATTAAGGGTCCGGGCAGTGGGCGTGAGGCGGCTATTCGTGCTCTCCAAGGTTCAGGGCTTTACATTACCGGCATCAGGGATGTAACACCCATTCCCCATAATGGTTGCCGTCCTCCCAAGAGAAGAAGGGTGTAGAAAGCGAAGAAATGGCAAGATATACAGATGCAGTTTGTCGGTTGTGTCGCCGCAGTGGCGAGAAGTTAATGCTTAAAGGCAGCAGATGCCTTAGTGCTAAATGCTCGCTGGAAAGGCGAACCAAACCGCCGGGGCAGCAGCTTAGTCGGCGGCGGCGTCGACTTTCCGACCGTGGTCTTCAGTTGAAAGAGAAGCAGAAAGCCCGCCATACTTACGGAATTCTGGAGAGGCAATTCAGACGAATTTTTACCCAAGCCGAGAGACAATCAGGCATAACTGGAGAGAATTTATTAGTGCTGTTGGAGAGGCGGCTGGATAATGTGGTATATCGTCTAGGCTTTGCTGATTCTCGTGCCCAGGCTCGTCAATTAGTTCAGCACGGGCATATTTTGCTCAATGGACATAAGACTGATATACCTTCTTGTCTGGTTAAGGAAGGCGATGCCATTAGCTGGCACGAGAAGAGTACCCAGACTGAATATTATAAACAGCTGGCTGAGACTATAGAGTCAAAGACCGTTTTAAACTGGTTAAGTCTGGATAGGCAGAAGCTTGTCGGTCAGGTTTTATCCCTGCCTACCCCCGATGACATCGGGGCTAAATTTGATGACAAAACCATTGTTGAGTACTACTCACGATAATTTTAGTTGACGAGGAGGTAGTAGTTTGTCCCTCTTGGTAATACCTAGTATTGAGTGTGTTGAGAGTCAAGATAACTTCGGGCGATTTCTCGTTGAGCCACTACAAAGAGGCTTTGGCGTTACCCTGGGTAATTCCTTGCGACGAGTACTGCTTGGCTATCTTCTTGGAGCAGCGGTGACCCGGATTAGGATTGAAGGGATTCAGCACGAGTTTTCTAACATTCCTAACGTGAAGGAAGATGCTACTGAGTTTTTACTCAATGTCAAGCAAATAAGGTTAAAATCTCTTTCTGGTCGGTCGGGCAAATTGATACTGGATGTAGAGGGGGAGGGACAAGTCTGCGCTGCTGATATTAAGCCCTCCACCGATTTTGAAATCGTCAACCCCGAGCTTTATCTGGTCACCTTAGATTCGCCTGAAGCCAAGCTTTATGTGGAGTTTGATGTGGAGCTGGGGAGAGGCTACCAGTTGGCTGAGTCCGGAGATAATTTACCGATTGGGGTAATTCTAGTGGATGCTGTCTTTACTCCAATAAGCAAGGTTAATTTTACCACTGAGCCAACTCATGTTGGTCAAGAGGCTGGTAACGAGCGGCTGTACCTAGAGATATGGACTGATGGCACGATACTACCAGCAGAGGCAATCAACCAGGGTGCCGACATTCTGATAAAGCAGTTGACCCCATTCGTGGATTATGCCAAGGTTGTCAAAATAGAGGAGGAGAAGGAATCCCTTCGTCTCTCTATTCCTGAGGAGCAGTACAATATGCCGTTAGCCGACCTGGACCTATCAACACGGACGCTGAATAGCTTAAGACGTGCCGGCATTAATACTATAGGAGAGCTTATCGGTAGGGAAGAGCAGGAATTGATGGCGTTGCGCAATTTCGGTCAGAAGTCTAAGCGGGAGTTAGAAGAGCGCCTCAAGTTATTAGGGCTGTCCCTTACCCCTCGGGACAAAGAGGAGGAAGAGGAGACCGAGCATGAGGCATAAAGTAGCTGGTAGGACGTTGGGCAGACCATCAGGTCACCGCCGGGCTATGTATCGTAACCAGGTAACCGACCTGTTAGGCTACGAGAAGATTACTACCACTGAAGCCAAGGCTAAGGAAGTGCGTAGCTTGGCGGAGAAGATGATTACCTTGGGTAAGGAGGGGGGACTTAACTCCCGCCGTCAGGCACTAGCCTTTATCCTGGATGAAAGAGTGACCAAAAAGGTATTTGATGAGCTTGCCTTAAGATATGCCGAGCGCTCCGGGGGCTATACTCGTATCACCAAGCTAGTACCCAGGTTGGGTGATGGGGCACCTATGGCTCAGCTTGAGTTAGTAAAGTAGTGGAAACTGCCAAGATTGTATTAATTATGGAGTATGATGGCACCAATTATCACGGCTTCCAGCTACAGACGAAGCTACCTACTATTCAGGGGGAGACGGAAAAAGCATTGCGGAAGCTTACCGGGGAAAGGACGCGGGTGATGGCAGCCAGTAGAACCGATGCCGGAGTTCACGCTCTGGGACAGGTGGCTAACTTCAGGACCAAGTCCACTCTCCCCGTGCGGACATTCGTTACCGGGCTGAACTACTATTTACCTGAGGATATTGCCATTAAGGCAGCGTACCGGGTGGAAAACTCGGTTAATGTCAGGCGGGATGCCTTGAGTCGGGAGTATCGCTACTATATATTAAATAGCCTGACTCGCTCTCCCGTGAGGGGCGGCTTTGCTTACCTTGTTGCCGGGAAGCTGAATATTGAGGCGATGAATCAGGCGTGTCAGGCTCTTATTGGTGAGCATGATTTCGCCTCATTTATTGGTTGTATCAGCGCTGATATAAAACATACGAGACGAAGCGTGTATAGAGCCGAGGTAGAGAGAATAGGGGAAATGGTGATGTTTAATATAGTAGCTAACTCCTTCTTACCCCACCAGGTGCGCAATACAGTGGGTCCCTTAATCAAAGTGGGGCAGGGTAAGATGAGCGTCGATGAATTCTATCAGATAACCGAGTCAAAAACCCCGGGTCTGGCGAGACCAACGGCTCCGGCTTGCGGATTGTGCCTGATGCGGGTAAATTATCCATATTCTTTCGGAGAGAATTGATGAAAACCTTTGTTACTAAACCTTCTGAGATTGAGCGACAGTGGCATGTTATGGATGCCACGGATAAAGTCCTGGGAAGGATGGCTACTCAGGTAGCCAAATTACTTATGGGCAAGCACAAGCCGATGTTCAGTCGTAATCAGGATACCGGCGATTATGTCGTTGTTATCAATGCCGAGAAGGTGCGGGTTACCGGTAATAAAGCCAAGCAGAAGCTCTATTACCGGCATTCAGGCTATCCTGGAGGATTTAAAAGCATTAGTTTAGAGAAGGTGATGCAGACTAATCCCGCCCGGGTGATTGAGCATGCTGTTAAGGGCATGCTGCCCCATAACCGGCTGGGGGCTAGTATGATAAAGAAGCTCAAGGTCTATGTCGGTGAAGCGCACCCTCATCTGGCGCAGACTAAAGAGGGGGGTAGCTTAACAAAAGCTTAAAGGGAATAAAGTTCAGATGGAAAAGCAAAAGCAGACTTATTTTTATGGAACAGGCAGACGCAAGACAGCTGTAGCTCGGGTAAGGTTGTTACCGGGTGATGGCGCCATTATTATAAATGGCGTACCCTATGAGGAGAGATTCCCCCGCATTGAGCACCGCCGAGCCATACTGGAACCTCTGTTAGTTACTGAGAATATCGGTAAGTATAACGCCGTGGTCAAGGTAGACGGAGGTGGTGTATCAGGGCAAAGTGGTGCTATTTCTCACGGTATTGCTCGAGCCTTGTTAAGAGCCAATGAAAAGCTAAGACCGGTACTACGGGAGAACAAATTACTTACCCGAGACGCTCGGGCTAAAGAGCGGAAAAAGGTTGGGCTCAGGCGGGCGCGCAAAGCTCCTCAATACACCAAGCGGTAAAGCGAAGCTAGTTAGGGAAATCCCTAGTTTTTCCAACTTAGAGGGGCTTATAGTTGCCGTTGCTCTTGATAAATTCCCCCATAGCCTCTTTTCGGTCTATCTTACGCTTACAGTGTGTGCAGATTAGTTCCTATTGTGCTGCATTGCTTGGGTCATGACTAGCGATGCCTTTCCTTGGCATCATTTCAAGGGTGTTTGGACCATACCATCCACAATAAGGGCAAGGCACATACATTTTCGGTGCTTAGGGCACGATTTTTCCTTGCATCCTCTTCCAGTCCGAGCAAACCGCTTTTTCAGATAGCCTGTAACTTTTACCGGGGAGGGGTCATCGCTTCATTTAGAGACTGTTTAGCAACCTATCCCCCTGACCCCCTCTCCCACGATGATAGGAGCTTATTTAAGCAGGAGTGTATAAGAGAGGCGTCAGCCCCTCTTACGGAAACATTTCCCCCTCTCCTTGAAAGGAGAGGGGGATAAAGGGGGTGAGGTTA
>CAYRNL010000001.1:30917-33632 GCA_964425705.1 uncultured Dehalococcoidales bacterium | reverse complement strand
TTGCTAACTATTATCTATAATGGGTGAGGTTGATAAATAATCTCGTTGGTTTTGGAATGGATTTAGAATTTATTTAGGGGTTGGTAAACACTCTCTCGCCTTGACTTGATACACGGCAGAGAGTATATTAGACACTGTATTACATATCTGGTTGTCTCCTTTGGGTCTGTCGGTCATTGTCAGCTATATAGGTCATGAATATCGGTGTGTGTAAGGTTAAGCTTCGCTTACCCGAAAATCTATCCCTCAAGGGTAAGCGGCGGGTGCTGAAATCCATCACCACTCGGGTCAGAAACAAATTTAATGTTTCCGTGGCTGAAGTTGATGATAATGATTTATGGCAGTTATCCACATTGGGAATCTGTTGCGTTAGTAATGATAAGCGGCACACGGACGAAGTTCTATCCAAGATAGTGGACTTTATTAGCAATAGCCGGTTTGAGGTAGAGATACTCAACTACGATATTGAGATTTTGCCTGTCTAGAGATGACAGCCATAGTGGATTATACAACTTTCCTCCATTATCTTACTTCTCAACCTACCTATAGCGGTCAGATTGCTCATATAGAGCACATTCCACCCCGTGATGCCAGCTATGCTGACTTGAGCGAACCTCTGGAGGGCAGTCTTCAGCATTGTCTTGAAAGGCACGGACTATTACCCCTATATACTCACCAGGCAGAAGCAGTGAATAATGCCCGAAACGGCAGAAATGTAATGGTGACCACTTCCTCTGCCAGTGGCAAGACCCTGTGCTATAACATTCCCGTTGCGGAGGCAATGCTGAACGAATTGGGTAGTCGTGCTCTTTACCTTTTCCCCACCAAGGCTCTGGCTCAGGACCAGTTGCGTGGTCTGCAGGAGTTATTTTATCCTGAATTATTCAAATTGGGAGAATCGGCTACTTTTGATGGGGATACCCCTCCTGAGGAGCGGGCTGAGATAAGGAAGCGAGCCAGGATAATACTCACTAATCCGGACATGCTTCATATTGGCATACTGCCCAATCACCACCAGTGGTCAGGGTTACTGAGTCGTTTGAAGTATGTGGTGGTGGACGAAGCTCATACCTATCGTGGTGTTTTTGGTTCCCATGTTGCCTGTGTGTTGCGCCGCCTGCGCCGCCTGTGTCGTCATTACGGCTCAACCCCTCAGTTCATTTGCTGTTCTGCTACCATAGCCAACCCCGGTGAGCATGCCGAAAAACTGGTGGGCTTACCTTTTGAGGTGGTAACTGGTGATGGTTCGCCTCACGGTGGTAAGGAGTTTGTCTTTTGGAATCCGCCCATCATAGATACTGCCCGCAGTGTACGGCGTAGTGCTAACAGTGAGGCGGCTAACCTGTTTACTGAGTTAGTGAGCCGCGAAATTCACAGTCTGACCTTTGCCCGCACCCGCCGGCTGACCGAGCTTATTTACAATTATTCACGACAAAGACTGGCTGAAGTTGCTCCCGGCTTAACCGGAAAAATAAAGCCGTACCGGGCGGGCTATCTTCCGCAGGAACGGCGCCAGATAGAGCAGGAACTATTTAGCGGTCAGCTTCTGGGAGTGGTGGCTACCACCGCTCTGGAACTGGGTATAGATATTGGCGAGCTTGATGCCACGGTGCTTACCGGTTACCCTGGCAGTATCGCCAGCACCTGGCAGCAGGCGGGGAGGAGTGGTCGGGGCAGGGGTAAATCGTTGAGCTTTCTCATCGGTCTGGATAATCCCTTAGACCAGTATTTTATGCGTCACCCTGAGTACTTTTTCGGCAAAAACTTTGAAAATGCCCTGGTCAACCCGTCTAATCCCTATATTCTGAAAGCCCATCTGCTGTGTGCTGCCTGGGAGTTACCGCTGACCACCAGTGATGAAGCAATCTTTGGTTCCGGCCTGAACGGGGAGATGGTTGAGCTGGAGGGGCTGGGCATGCTTAAGGAGCGTAATAAGCGCTGGTATCTTTCCCCCGCTATCGCCTACCCGGCTCAGCGTATCAATATTCGTTCCACATCGGGGGAAAACTTTGCCCTTATGGACGCCTCCACCAGTTCCTTGCTGGAGACTGTGGAAGCCAGTGTCGCTTTTCTTCAGGTGTATCCCGGTGCCATTTACCTCCATCAAGGGGAATCCTATCTGGTTAAGGAGCTTGACTTATCCGGTCACACCGCCTATGCCGTGCCTACCAGTGTTGCTTACTATACCCAGGCTAAGGATCTCACCGATTTACATGTGGTCAGGGTAATCCGTGAGAAAAGCTGCGGACGAGCCAGGGTGTGTCTGGGTGAAGTGGAGGTTACCACCACTATCGTTGGCTTCAGGAAAAAGGCACAGTTCACCGAGGAGGTAATTGGCGAGGAACCCCTTGACCTACCACCTCAGCATTTCCCTACGGTTGCCCTGTGGTTTGACCTGCCTCCTCAGCTCATCAAACGATTGGATAAGGCCCGGTTGGACCTTGCCGGTGGACTCCATGCTGCTGAGCATGCTGCTATCGCCATCCTTCCCTTGTTTGCCCTGTGTGACCGCAATGATATTGGCGGCGTGTCTACCCCTCTCCACCCTGATACCGGGAGAGCCCAGATATTTATTTATGATGCCTATCCCGGGGGTGTTGGCATCGCCGAGAAAGGGTTTGACTTAATAAAGGAACTGTGGCAAGCTACTTTAAAGGCGATTACCGAGTGCCCCTGTGAGGAGGGCTGTCCCAGTTGTATTCAGTCGCCCAAGTG
>CAYRNL010000001.1:19486-30817 GCA_964425705.1 uncultured Dehalococcoidales bacterium | reverse complement strand
TTACCGAGTGCCCCTGTGAGGAGGGCTGTCCCAGTTGTATTCAGTCGCCCAAGTGCGGCAATAACAATAAACCACTGGACAAGGAGGCAGCCCAGGTGTTGCTTGAGGGGCTGCTGGCTCTTTGCCCAAATACCTGAGAGGGATTTATAGAGGGGCAAAGCCCCTATTAAAATAATTTCCCCTTGATAAGGGGAAGGGAATAAAGGGAATAGGGTTGAAAATAAATAGTTTAGGTCGTTTATCAAAATCTATCCTTCCCTCTCTCCTTGAGAAGGAGCAGATACTATAAGGAGAGTCAAAGAGAGGTGAAGCCTCTCTTGCACAACAACTTCCCCCTCCCTTTGTAAGGGAGGGGGATAAAGGGAGTAGGTTGCTAACAAATATCTAAGGGGGTAAGGTAGATAACTAATCTCATTAAACAGGCGCTAAAGCTAAACTTACTTAATTTGCTGGAGGAAATATGATTACCATAAGTATTAATCCCATAGCTTTTACTTTAGGTTCAGTTAGTGTCAGGTGGTATGGCATTATGGTTGCCCTGGCTATTTTGGTCATCGTAGCGTGGATGGTCTGGCAGGTGAGAAAGGGGGCTAACCTTTCCTATGATACTATTTTTACCGCAGCACTGATAGGCGTTCCAAGCGGAGTAATCGTATCAAGATTGCTCCATGTTATTGATAGATTGGGCTATTACATCCAGTACCCGGGGCAGATTATCGGGGCTGGAGGTCTGACCGCCTACGGGGCTATTCTGGGTGCCGCTCTGGGCATCTGGATTTACAGCAAGTTTAGCAGCTTTAAGTTTGGTTACTTTGCTGATGTCATAGCGCCGGCAATCATACTGGGTCAGGCTGTTGTCGGCAGAATAGGCTGCACCATCAACGGCTGCTGCTATGGTGTGGAGGCACCAAATTGGCTGCCCTGGAGCGTAGTTTACACTCATCCTGAAAGCTTCGCCCCCCTGGGAGTAGCTATTCACCCCACCCAGCCCTACGAGATTATTTATGGTCTCATAGTTTTTGCGGTGTTGTTGAAATTAAGGGGGCGGTTCAAGCCTGATGGCTCACTGTTTCTTATCTATCTCAGTCTGTATGCCATCTGGCGGATTGGCATTGATTTCATCCGAGTGGGGACACCCTTCCTCTTCGGCTTACACCAGCCGCAGGTAATATCTCTGGTCGTACTGGCAATTACCGTTCCTGTGCTGGCTTACCGGACGAGGTGGGTTAAAACAGGGAATGGCGCTGATTGAAAGCAAGGTAACAGGTTTAATACTATGGAAATATTGAATAGTATCCCGGTCAGGTTGGAACTCACGGAAGTCCTGAAACGGTTGCGTATGCGCCAGCAAAGCAAGTATGTGGAGGATACTGTTCAGGAGTTAATTGAGCTGGTTCGCCCCGTAGTCAAGCCCAAGGCAGTCTATGAGGTTTGCTATGTTGATAACAGGAATGAGGACTCACTGTATATTGGTGGAGTGAAGTTTACCAGCCGACTCCTCAGGGTTAATCTGGATAAGATAGAAAGGGTCTTCCCGTATGTGGCTACCTGTGGCCGGGAACTGGACACAATAACCATTCCTTCCAGTGAGATTATGAAGTGCTATTATCTGGATACGATTAAAGAAATGGTCCTGCGCTCAGCTCGCGACTATCTTAAAGATTACATAAAAAGAATTTATGCACTTCCACAGGTATCATCAATGAATCCCGGGTCGTTAAAGTCGTGGCCGGTTACTCAGCAAGAAGGGCTGTTTTCCATCTTTGGTAATGTGGAAGAATTAATCGGGGTGAAGCTAACCGAGGCTTTCTATATGGTGCCGCTAAAGTCTCTGTCGGGAATATTCTTCCCCACCCAGGTTGAATTTGTCAGTTGTCAGCTATGCCCCCGGGAAGTGTGTGAAGGGCGAAAAGCACCCTATGACCCGGAATTAGCCAGGAAATACCGGGAGAAGATATAAGATAAAATTGCTTGTTGTCGGTTGAACAAAATGGCTGATTTAGCTAGTCCTATATGCTATAATTTAGTGATTTAGGTTAGGGTAATTGGAGGCATGCTGAGGTAGAATGATGGACAATGTGAAATATAAGATTGTCAGGACTTTGCGTTGTAAAGATCGTAACATTCCAGGTACCTTGGGTAGATTGACTATGGCCATTGGGCAAATCAGGGCGGAAATTGGAGATATAGCAACGGTGCATCGGGGATATCACTACACAATCAGAGACATTGACGTGCTTGTCGAAAGCGAAGAGCACCTAGCACAGCTAATAGAGGAAGTATCAAGACTTCAGGATGTCTCGGTTCTCCAGGTAAGAGATGAAGTGCTTGAGCTTCACAAAAGCGGAAAGATCAAGATGATAAACACAGTTCCCATCAGCTCTTTGCAAGACCTCCGCAAGGTATATACTCCGGGAGTAGCCGATGTATGCAGATTAATTGTTGAGCAGCCAAGTTCAGCAGATACCTATACCAGCATTCCCTACTCTGTGGCTATTGTTACGGATGGGACTGCCATCCTTGGATTGGGAAATATTGGCGCAGTCGCAGGAATGCCGGTCATAGAGGGAAAGGCTGCTTTACTTCAGCAGATGGCGGGAATTAGCGGGATACCCATTCTACTCAACACTACTGACCCAGACGAAATTATTGAAACGGTGAAAAATATTGCGCCCACATTTGGTGGCATTCAGTTGGAAGATGTGGCGTCACCGCGCTGTTTCCTTATTGAAGAAACCCTTGATAGGGAGTTAAGTATTCCTGTGATGCATGATGACCAACGAGGAACAGCTACAGTGACACTGGCAGCTTTAATCAATGCCTGCAAGCTTAGCAATGTCATATTGCAAGAGGCGAAGATTGGACTTATTGGTTTGGGTGCCGCTGGCCTATCTATTGGGAAATTTCTCTTGCGATTCACCGGTAACCCTACATTGGGTACAGCAAGAACTGAGGCTAGTGCAAGACGCCATGCAGAGCACGGAGGCATTCCATCGAGCTTTGATGACATTATGCGAACGGCTGACATAGTGATCGCGACTACTGGTGTAGAGGGGCTGATAGAACCGAGAATGGTAAGAAAAGGACAAATCATTCTTGCTTTGTCGAATCCATATCCAGAAATTGCTCCCGAACTTGCTGTAGAATCAGGAGCCACCTTGGCTATTGACGGCAAAACAGTTAATAATTTGCTTGCTTATCCTGGAACCTGGCGAGGAACACTAGATGCTAAGGCTACAAGAATTAACTTTGAAATGTATAAGGCTGCGGCTTTAGCTATCGCGGATACTGCAACGGAAAGAGAGTTGCTTCCTGACCCTCTTGAGCCTGAAGTACATGTAGCTGTAGCTCATAGCGTAGCTAGGGCTGCTATGGAATCGGGTGTTGCTCAGCGGCAACTGGACGATGACTATTTTCAGAGTAATGAAATAACAAGGTCGTTTTGGATATGAACCTGATTGCACATTCTCATAACTTGTGTCTCCTCTGGCTCAGCTAACCGATATACTCGAGTCGGCGGGGGCAAAGTCAGGGATGTTGAGCCTGAGCTTTTCTTTACCACCCCGGTGGCCTATCTCCAGGTTGTAAACCATATCAATGAGGGAGTGTGTTTCTGCCAGAAAACCGCCCTAGTCTTCAATAGAAACTAGGGAAGGGGCAAAGCCCAGCTGTCTCTTTTTGACAAAGTATAAGACAACGCCTAAAGCCAAAAAACCGGTGAAGATGCAGAAAGCATCAAACACTGCCACCGCCAGAATAGCCATGAAGATAATATTGATAGCCACCGCCGTGAGAGAGGTGATGGCGAGGGCGGAGCTTAAACATAGAATCTAGTAACGACAATTGGGAGATAATAATCATTGCTTAGTGATAGAATAATGAATCTAAATGAACTAGAAATGAGGTTTAGTATTGCAAATAGCAGAGATTTTAGGTTTAGTCGGTGGAGCGCTGGTTACATTCAGTACGATTCCTCAGGTCATTCGTGTCTTTAAACTCAGAAGTGCACGTGAGATAAGCTTACTTTTTACCATGCTGCTCTGGCTAGGTATGGTCTTTTGGCTGGCTTATGGTATTTATCTCGACCTTATTCCCATCATTCTTTGGAATGCCATAAGTTTAGTTCTTGTCGCCTTGCTTATATATGCAAAGCTAATGTTTGGCAGATAAGCGTTAAACACTCCTGTCGTGCGGAATGCAATTACAAGGTTGGAATTGAGGGTGGGATTGGTCAAGACAAATGTAGTAGTCTAGACTGAGGCTACAGGTTTGTAGAGACTTTGGCTCTGAACAAACCGAAGAAGCATATCACTGCTCCCAGGCCGATTGCCACGGTGCCCATCAAGAAGGTTGCTCGCGGCCCTAGAGCACTCCAGACAAATCCCCCCAAAGCCGATCCGGCGATAACTCCCGTGTTCTCACATAGTCCTCCGTAGATTCCCATGGCTGTGCTCTGCTGTTGAAGTGCTACGGAGTCCGATAGTAAGCCCAATGCTGCGGGGCTAAACATCGCCAAGCCTAAACTGCTAGTAATAACGAATACGATAAGCCAGGAGAAACTTTCGCTGAAGGCCATTCCCACCATAGCAGCGGCTGACACTAGAAGACCGAGTATCATAAAAGCTCTTTTCCCCTTACGGTCGGCCAGCAGACCCATAGGGAGGCCTAGCACCATAACACCCAGTCCTCTGATGGTAAAGAGAACGCCGACCTCAGTGGCCTCCACTCCCACCACTTGGGTGGCTAGAAGCGGTAGAAAGGTCATTAAAACTCCCACCCCTAAAAAATTTAGGGCTGCAACTGTACATTGAAAGGCGAGGGGACGGTAACTAAGTCCCTGGTTTGTAGGCGGAAGCTCATCAGTAGAGGGAGAGGGAAATTCAGCTGGTGGTTTAGGCTTCGCCAGCCGAATATTCCTTAAGGCTGTTACCACTACGAGGCCACCCAGGAGGCTAACACTACAGGAGACCAGAAAAACCCAATAGTATCCCCAGGTATCAACTATAAAGCCGCTCGGGAGAGCTCCAAGGCTTCTGGAAGCAGATAGCATGACGGTGACGATGGCCATGAAGGTGGCCTTTTTCAATGGAGGTGCGGCGGCCGCAATATACCCTCGGCCCGGCCCAAAGAGTGCAGAGCGGACTAACCCCCAAAAAAAGAAAAGAAGAAAAATGGCGGGAACATTCTGGGTTAAGACAAAGAAAAACACCGACAGGGCACAAACAAAGGTCCCCGTGCTCATGGGAATCTTTAGTCCTACCCTATCGGCTATCCATCCCCAGAAACTCTCACCAATGACCATGCCTACCATTGCCACGGAAAGCATCAAACCCAATATTTCAGTGCTAACCCCGATGGAGGTTAGGTAAAGGGGCAGAATAGGCTGTAGAAGACTCGTAGCAATAACGCCCAGTCCCATGATAGCTATTACTGTTACCCACTCACTACTAACAATCTTTTTCATCTAATCTGGCATTTCCTGATTCGATTTACTATTAGGGTATTACCATCCTCAGCTGCGTCAATAATATGTGACTAGTCCCTGGTGGTCAATACGACGACAGCACATACGCATTCTGTAGGCTTTAGATACTAGCACACATATAACTCAGGACACATCAGGTGGATTATACTTTTGCAAGGCGGGTTCTGAATTGCACAACCTGACGTTTTTTGTCTCCTCTGGCTCAGCTGACGGATATATTGGAATTAGCTGGTGCAAAGTCAAGGATATTGAGCCTGAGCTTTTCTTCACCACCCCAGTGGTCTATCTCCAGGTTATACACCATATCAATAAAGGAGTATGTTTCCGTCAGAAAACCGCCCAGTCTGAAGGCTACCGCATCCCATACCGCGCCACCCTGTTTTACCTTCATCCGCAAATGCTCTCCGCTGTTGCCCATAGTATGGCAATCAACCACCTCTACGCTGCGGCTGAGGAAAACAGGTGGGGGATTTTCGTAGCCAAAGGGGGCTAGCTTTTGGATTGACTGGAAGGTGTTCCCGCTGAGCTCAGGCAGAGTAATCTCGGCGTCAATATTAATACGGGGGCGGAGGTCAACCCCGTCTAACTGGGTAGCTGCTAGCTGAGAGAGGCGATGCTGCAGGCGGGGCAGATTATGGGTGAGCAGGGTAAAACCGGCTGCCTTGGGATGTCCCCCAAACTGGAGCAGTAAATCACGGCACTGCTCCAGGGCTTGAATAATATTAAACTCGGGAATACTGCGACAGCTGCCACCACTTATTCTCTCACCGATTTTGGCAACTACTGCCGGGCGGTAGAATTCCTCTGACAGTCTGCCGGCTACCAGACCGGCAATGCCAGCAGGGAAGTCTTTACTGCCGGCGACGAGAATGTGAGAAATCCCTTGAGCTAATACCTGCTCTCTGGCTTCAGCCAGGGCAGTGGTGGTTAGTTTTTGCCGTTCCGTGTTTTTTTGTTCCAGCCATGCTGATAGACTTTGCGCTTCCTGTGGCGATGTTGTCATCAGTAGTTTATAGCTGGTTATGGCGTGAGCCATCCTGCCAGCGGCGTTTAGTCGGGGGGCAATGACCCAGGAAATGGTTTCCGGACTAAGGCTACCAATGTTTAAACCAGCCTGGGTCACCATTTCCCTGATTCCAAGGCGGGGGGTGGTATTAAGCAACTCCAGCCCGTACTTGACCAGATACCGGTTTTCTCCCAGTAAAGGCATCATATCACCTACAGTGCCCAGTGCTGCCAGGTCCAGAAGCCCATCCAGTTGTTCTTCTTTGCCCATACCCTGTAGCAGAGCCTGAAGGAGCTTAAAGGCTACGCCGACGCCGGCAAGCTCTGAGAAGGGGTAATTTGAGTCGGCTAGCTTGGGGTCAACCACGGCAGTGGCGGGAGGGATTTCCGGTGGGGGGATGTGGTGGTCGGTGATAACTATGTCCAGCCCCATCTTTCTGGCTTTCTTGACCTGAGTGAAACCGGTGATGCCGCAATCAACCGTGATAACCAGGCTAATGCCCTGCTGGTGGAGGTTTTCCAGTGCGGCAGTTCTAAGCCCGTGACCTTCAGTCAAGCGGTGTGGTATGTGGGCGATAGCCTTGCTACCCAGGATAGATAGCCCCTGGATTAACAGCGCCGTTGCGGTGATGCCGTCAACATCAAAGTCTCCGTAGATAGCAATATTTTCCCCGGAAAGCAGGGCTTGGTAAATTCTGGTTACTGCCTGCTGCATGCCAGGTAATAGGAAGGGGTCACCGGATAGGCTTTTATCCGCAGCCAGAAAAGATTTTATCTGAGACGGCTCGGTGAGACCGCGGTCATACAGGAGTTGAGCTACCAATGGGGAAAAGCCAGAAACCTTAGCCAGATAATTATCTGGAGCCGGCGGTAAAAGGTTCCAGCGACTATGGTTCAAGTCTGTGCCTCAGAATATTTTCGGAAAATCAGGACGGAATTATGACCCCCGAAGCCGAAGGAATTAGACATGGCTGTGGTAATCTTGGCGTGACGGGCTGCATTAGCCACATAGTCCAAATCACATTCCGGGTCAGGGTGGGTGAGATTTATGGTGGGGGGTATTATACCGTTCTGAATAGCCATAACGCATATTGCTGCCTCAATAGCACCGGCACCGCCAATGAGATGCCCGGTCATCGACTTGGTGGAGCTTATCGGCATATGATAGGCACGGTCACCAAATACCGCTTTTATCGCCTTGGTCTCCACCTTGTCATTTAGTGGGGTGGAGGTACCATGGGCATTGATATAGTCAACATCATTGGGGGTTAGTCCGGCTTTGCTCAGTGTTATCTTTATTGCCTTGGTTGCCCCGCTTCCGTCTTCACTGGGCTGGGTAATGTGGTAGGCATCACTGCTGGCGCCGTAGCCGGTCATTTCAGCGAGGATGTTAGCCCCTCGTTTTTGAGCAAAGGCAAGGTTCTCCAGAATTAATATGGTGGCACCTTCACCGACAACAAAGCCATCGCGTTCGGCATCAAAGGGACGGGATGCCGCTTGCGGTTCGCTGTTTCGTGTGGAGAGGGCTCGGCAGGCGTTAAAACCGGCAATGCCTATCGGGGTTACTATTGCCTCGCTGCCACCGGTTATCATTGCCTGGGCATCACCACGCTTGATAACTTCATAGGCTGTCCCGATGGCATCTGAGCTACTGGAGCAGGATGAGGTGGTGCAGAAGTTCGGTCCCTTCACCCCGAGGGAGATTGATATCTGGGCTGGAGCCATATCAGCTATCATCATCGGTATCAGGAAAGGATTTACACTGCCCGGTCCTTTCTCCAGCAGCACTTTTACCTGTTCCGATAGTGTAATTATTCCCCCGATGCCGCTGCCCACAATAACGCCAACATCGTAGCCATTACTAAGCTCAGGCTGTAGTCTGGCTTGTTCTACTGCCTGTCGGCTGGCGGCAACCGCCAGCTGAGCGAAGCGGTCCATGCGGCGAGCATCCTTGCGGTTGATGTAATCGGTAGGCTCAAATCCTTTCACCTCGCCGGCTATCTTGGTATCAAAGGACTCAGCATCAAACAGGGTAATAGAACCAATGCCTGACTTACCGGCGATAATACCTTCCCAGGTAGTGGAGACATCCAAACCAATAGGACTTAATATGCCTATGCCGGTAACCACCACTCTATTATAATTCATCAACTTTACCACCTTTTTATGTCCGGTCAGAATTTATTCCTGTGTAAGATTTCGGTTAGCTTTCTCTTTGGTACATGTATTACTGTGTCTTTATCCTCCCATATCTGGGTAGCACCGCTGACTCCATCCGTAACCGGTCGTTCATCAGGATAGCCCAGTGCCAGCACCAGTTCAATAGTATAATCATCGGGGATGCTCAATACTTGGCTTAGCTTTTTAATGTTAATAAGCCCAACACAGCATGAGCCAACTCCTTCTTCCAGAGCGGCGAGTGTTATATTCCCGGCAGCTAGTCCAACATCACATTGTACCCATTCCTTAAGCGTTATCTCTTTCTTAGCCAGGATGACGATGTATGCCATAGGTCTCTGTTCCGGTAGCGGGTAGCCGGCGGGTTTAATGGAGCTGGCAAACCTGAGGGTATCAAATACTTGGGCTCGCAGTGGTTCATCGTCAACAATGATATATTCTAGGGATTGCTGGTTTTTGGCGGATGGCGCCAGCCTGGCAGCATCAACGCATTTCTTTAGTAGTTCATAGGGGACAGCCTTGTTTTTGAAGCGTCTGATTGTTCTGCGCTTAAGCATTGTTTCATAAATGCTCATTATCGGTAACCCCGCTCTGTTTTCAGTATATAACTGTATATAACTGTGTGACTCTCGTTTGACCGTGGAGGATACGAAAAGTATACTGCCTAGTAGTGGAATAGTCAATTAATAAGAGATTGTTTATTAAACCTCACTCCCCAATCCCTCTCTCTAAGCCACACTCCTCCTTCCCTTATTAAGGGGAAGGGGATAAAGGGGATAGGGTTACTAAATAAGTTCAAATTGAGATTGGTAACATGGGTAATAGGTATGAAAAGGTGAAGGTTGCCATAGATAGCCTGGGCTGCAAACTGAATCAGGCTGAGGTGGAACTTTTAGCCAGACAATTTGCCGAAGCTGGTTATCAGCTGGTATCCCCGGTAGAAAAGGCTGATGTCTATATCCTGAACACCTGCACCGTTACTCATGTTGCCGACAGCAAATGCCGCCACTGGCTTAGACTAGCTCATCACCGCAATCCTGATGCTTTGCTGGTGGCTACCGGTTGCTATGTCCAGCGAGCCCCTGAGGAGCTGGCACAGATTGAAGGGGTTGGTCTTGTCCTAAATAATAAAGAAAAACCGAATCTACTGCGTATGCTGGAGGAGTCGGGACGTATCGGCACTTCAGTTTTGGCTCAGGGCGAATCAACTGCTGGCTTCAGGACTCGTGCCCTGGTTAAGGTTCAGGATGGCTGTAACGACTTTTGCTCCTACTGCATTGTCCCTCTGGTGCGGGGTAGGGAGAAGAGTCTGCCTGTTGAGCAGGTTGTTACTGAGGTCAAAGACAGGGCGACTCAAAGCTATAAAGAGGTGATACTGACCGGTGTCAAGATTGGCTCGTATAATTATCAGGGGGTTAATCTACAGGGTTTACTGGAACGCATACTGGCTGAGACTGGGGTGGAGAGATTAAGGCTGTCCTCTCTCCAGCCCCAGGAAATCACCCCGGAGCTTATTAAACTATGGCATAATCCGAGGTTATGCCGCCACTTTCACCTTTCCCTCCAGAGCGGCAGTGACGAGGTGCTCAATCGGATGAAACGATGCTATTCCACCAGAGATTATCAGCAGACGGTGTCTTTAATCAGGTCATTGGTGCCTGAGGTAGCCATTACCACTGATGTTATCGTTGGCTTTCCCGGGGAGACCGAGGCGGAATTTGAAGAGAGCTATGCCTTTTGTCGGCAGATGGAGTTTGCCCGCATTCATGTTTTCCCTTACTCCCCCCGTCAGGGAACCCAAGCTGCCCGGATGCCCCAGCAGGTAGAGACTCAGCTTAAAAAGGAACGGAGCCAGAGAATGCTGGCACTAGCTAAAGAAAGCGCCCAGAACTTTAGCCAGCAATTCTCGGACAAGTCCATGCTCGTATTGTGGGAGAAGCAATCCAGGGATGGAGTATGGTCTGGTCACACCGATAACTATATCAAGGTGTATACTAAGACTAGTAATGATTTAGCCAATAAGCTTCTGCCGGTGAAGCTGGCGAAGGTTTATGGGGATGGGGTGCGGGGGGTGATAGAAAAAGACTGTTTAGAAAAGGATTGAAAGGGGCGAATTGCAAAATTATCGGGAGGCATTTCTGGACATTGAGACCACAGGACTTTCATCTGAATATTGTGAAATTACGGTAGTCGGTATTTATCTGGTCGGTGGATTTGATACCAGGTTTATGCAACTGGTGGGCGCTGATGTAACTGCGGATAACATACTGGAGGCTTTGGTGGGGGTAAATATTATTTATACCTATAATGGTAGTCGTTTTGACCTGCCGTTTATCTCCTCTCGCTTGGGGATTAATTTGGCCGAACTCTTTACCCAGCATGATTTGATGTACGACTGCTGGCAAAATAACCTGTATGGTGGTTTAAAATGCGTAGAACAGCAACTGGGCATACCGAGACAATTAAAGGACATGAACGGCGCCGAAGCAGTAAGGTTGTGGTGGCAGTATGTCAATGATTACGACGAGGATGCACTGGCTGTATTGCTGGCATACAACAAGGAAGATGTAGTCAACCTGAAGACCTTGAAGGAGAGGTTGCTGGTAGGGTGAGGTTGATGTGAGCTGGTAAAAATCATCCTAACATTTTTTGTGTTGGTCAGG
>CAYRNL010000001.1:1289-19476 GCA_964425705.1 uncultured Dehalococcoidales bacterium | reverse complement strand
TAGTCAACCTGAAGACTTTAAAGGAGAGGTTACTCTAATATAGGCGAATCTTGTATTCCCTCCCCAGCACCACCGAAGTCTCAATCTGGCGCTGGGGGATATTCCAGTAGGTTTTCAGTAGCTCATCCTTGTTGGGCATGAGCTGGAAGCTGTGCTTTTGGTAGAAGGTAATTGCCCAGTAGGCGTCAGCCCAGGTTCCCACCAGCAGGCGAGGGGTGGTGACCAGACCCTTAAGGTGGTTTAACAGCTTGCTACCTATTCCCTGTTTCTGCCACCGGGGTAAAACATAGGCGTGGCGGATTAAGGTGACATCTTTAACCGGTTGAAACCCCATTACCCCTACCAGTTCCCCGTTTATCTCCCAGCCGAAGAAGGTCATCTGCTCCATCTCTTGCTCCAGCTCCTCCATCGGCATATACGGCTGGTGGTAGCAGTCAGCGGGTATAACGCCTTGATAAGCCCTGGCTGCCTCGTTAATGATTAAATACATTCTTTGGGCATCGTCAGATTGGCATGTTCTAATCATAAGCCTAGATATTTTATGAAAGTCAGCAGCCGAATACAAATTTAGCTATTATTGTCTATTAACCTCACCTCCTAGGTATTCGTTAGAACCTCACCCCCTTAATCCCCCTCTCCTTTTAAGGAGAGGGGGAAATAATTTTATAAGAGGGGCGTTAGCCCCTCTTAAATACCCCTGATTAAGTAGGCTCCTGTCCTCAAAGGGGAAAGAGATTTTTGAGAGGGGGCTTTGCCCCCTCTCGTCCCAACACCCCCTTCCCTTACTAAGGGAAGGGGGTCAGGGGGATAGGTTCTAACCGAACGTCTAAGAGGGCAAGCTTTGGTAAACGACCCTCCTGAAGAAGTGTCAGTTACGGTGGTATCAGGAACCGGGACTGGCTAGAATCTTTTCAATGACCCTGTCCCTGGGGATGAAGGAGATACTGGCTACCTCCTTGGGGTCAAAGCCCATACACAGGGCTAACACCTGATTGTAATCAAAAACTGGCAGCGAGTATTTATGGTCATCATTACCCTTGTTTAGGTCCCTCTGTGTTCCGTCCAGGTGCATCAGGCAGGTTATGCAGGAGACAACTATCAGCTCAGCGCTGGTCTCTTCTGTGATGGCATCAAATTTTTTCTGGGCGAATTTGACGGCATCAATGTGGGCGCCGTGGCTGAATCCCCCGGCACCGCCACAGCACTGGGGTTCCCGACTGAAACTCTGGACTTTGGCTCCCAGAGCCTCAACCAGCTCTTTTAGCATGTGCGGTCGCCGCGGGTTGTCAAAGCCGACAATTTCACTGGGGAACAGGGTGTGACAGGGATACTGGACTACGGCGTTAATCCCATTGAGGTTTTTGGTAATGGTATTGCTGATTTTCTCTGTGCCTACCTCGTTGTAGAGCACATCAATCATGTGGAGGGGTTTAGCCGTCCCCTTGAACTCCTTGCCGGCTATTTTCAGCAGTTCGTTAACCTTCTTTTTCTTCTCCTCATCCTGCAGGAGTTTATCTCTTCCCATTCTCAATGAGCTGTAGCAGGAGCCACACTCAACTATAGGGTCAACCCCGTTCTCCTCGGCGATGGCAAGGTTCCAGGCGTTAATCGCCAGCCCGGCGATTTCATCGGCTGAAGGGAAGGTGCCGAAGGCGGAACAGCAGGCGCAACCTTCCAGGTCTATCAATTCCACCCCCAGTTTGGGCATGGTTAGTCTGATGGCTCGTTCTACATCGGGTCTTATTGCCGGCATATTGCAGCCGAGAAATAAACCGTATTTCATAGCTTTAGCCTCTGAACATGAAATCGTTATTTTTCACCAGCTCCGTCTCTCTAAGCATCGCCTGAAACTTTTTTAGCAGTTCGGGGAATTTGACGATAGTCGGTGGCATTTCTTCCAGCCCCACCGATTTTCTCAGCTCCTGCACCTTCTCCAGCGGTTGGGTGTGACCCCTCTGGAATATCTCGGTAACCGCTGGGGGGATATAGGTATCGTCTTTCTGGCTCTGCCACCTTCGTATTGCCAGACAAACATCAAATGGATGTACCTTCATGGGACACATTTCTTCGCATTGCGAACAGGTAACACATATCCACGGCGTTCCCTCTTCCAGTAGCTCGTCCTCCAAGCCAAGCAGAACCATACGGGCTAAGTTTCTTATGAGGAGCGGCGGGTCGGCTTCGGCGGCGGGACAGCCAGAAACACAGGTGCCGCAGTTGAAGCAGTTCCTGATGTCCCCGCTTTCCTCAGTTATTTCCTTCCACAAATTTTTGTTTGCCTTGGCTAAATCAATCATAACTTTCCCCTAAACTAAAGCCTCTATCTCGGCGAGGATATGCTCATTAGCCAGATTTTTGATGGTGCAGGCTCCCGAGGGACAGGCGGCGGCGCAGTTGCCACAGCCCTTACACAGTAGCTCCTGAACCTCGGCTACCTGGTCTTCTTCGTTGAAAATGATGGCATTGTAGGGACAAACAGCAATGCATATCCGGCACCCGGAGCAAGCCTCTTTATCAATGGAAGCAGTGGCTCCCTCGCTATAGATGACATCCTTGGCGATTATGGTGGCGGCTCGGGAGGCAGCTGCCTCGGCTTGAGCAATACTCTCTTCAATTAGCTTGGGGCTATGGGCAAGACCGCATACAAAGACCCCTTCAGTGGCGAAATCTACCGGGCGAAGCTTGACATGGGCTTCAAGGAAGAAGCCGTCCTCATTCAGCGGCACCTTGAACAAACGGGATAGTTCTTCACTGCCCGGTGAGGGGACAGTAGCAGTAGCCAGAGCCAGCACATCAGCGTCTATGGAGAAGTTCATACCCAGAATCGGGTCGTTGACATTGACCCGGATAATCTCTTTACCATTTTCGGTTACCGCTTCTACCTTGGGCTTATCGGCGACATCATAGGGGATGAACAGCACGCCTTTGGCTCTTGCCTCCTGGTAGTATTGTTCCTTGAGTCCGTAGGTTCTGATATCCCGGTAGAGAACATAGATGTTCGCCTCGGGGTTTACCTCCTTCAGCCTGAGGGCACAGCCTACTGCTTTGCTGCAGCAGGTTCGGCTGCAGTAGGGTCTTTCTTCATCTCTGGAGCCGACGCACTGAATCATCACTATATTTTGGGCGGAGCAGACCTGGGGATTGCCTTTGGCTATCTCGCCTTCAAATTCCAGCATAGTGAAAACACCGGGGTGTTGACCGTACAGGTATTCCTTGGGTTTAAAGGCATCGCCACCGCTGGCGATTATGGCTACGCCATGGTTTATCTCCTTGGTTTCTCCTTCGGAGCGCATCATTATCCTGGTTTTGAAATTACCCACATAGCCGCTGACTTCCAGGATGTCAGTTTCCTGGTAGATATGGATTAACGGCTGTTGAGATACTTTATTGATAAGGTCTTTGAGAAAAGCCTGGACATCCAGCCCCTCAACGGTGTGGTAAATCCGGTTGGCAATACCACCGAGCTGAGAGGCTCTTTCTATTAAGTGAACCTTAAACCCCTGCTCTGCCAGGCTCAGGGCGCTGGTCATACCGGCAATGCCTCCGCCAACCACCAGAGCCGCATGATTTATCTCCAGGGGCATCTGCCTCAGTGGTTTAATCAGTCTTGCCTTGGCTACCGCCATCCTTACCAGGTCTTTAGCCTTTTCGGTAGCCTCCTCCGGCTGGTGCATATGTGCCCACGAGCACTGGTCTCTAATGTTAGCCATCTCAAAGAGGAATTTGTTAAGTCCGGCTTCTCTCAGTGTCTCCTGGAACAGGGGTTCATGAGTGCGGGGGGTACAGGAAGCAACTACCACCCGGTTCAGATTGTATTCTCTTATCTTCTCCTTTATTATCTGCTGGGTGTCCTGTGAGCAGGTAAATAAGTTTTCGTCAGCAAAGACCACATTAGGCAGAGAGCTGACATATTCTTTGACGCTGGGGACATCCACCACTCCACCGATATTGATGCCGCAGTGACAGACGAACACCCCGATTCGTGGCTCTTCGCCGCTGACATCCCTCTCCGGGGGATATTGTTTTTCTGCGGTCAGGCTGTGTCGGGAGGAGGAAAGCAACTGTGCCGCCTCGCTGGCGGCAGCGCTGGCTCCCGTTACTGATTCCGGGATGTCCTTGGGTCCGCTGAACACGCCGGCAGTAAATATACCCGGTTTAGAGGTGGCTACCGGGGCGAAGCCATCAACCTGACAAAAGCCATATTGATTAAGCTCCACTCCCAGCTTCTCTGCCAGCTCTTTGGTCGTTGCCGGCGGTCTGAGCCCTACCGAAAGGACTACCATATCAAATTTCTCTTCTTTTATTCGGTTATTATCAACAAATCTAAGGAGAAGGTTCTTCTCACTGTCCTGGTAAACACTGTGTATTCTTGACCTTATGAATCTAACCCCCTGCCCTTTCTCGGCTCGTTCATAATATCTCTCAAAATCCTTGCCGTGAGTCCTGATATCTATGTAGAAGATAGCAGTCTCCAGAGGGATTGAGCTGTGCTCTTTGGCTACCACAGCTTCCTTTATAGCATAGGTGCAGCATACCGATGAGCAGTAGCTATTGGCGGCGATATGGGTATCTCTGGAGCCGACGCACTGAATCCAGGCAATCTTCTGTGGCGGTTTCTTGTCTGAAGGTCGGATGAGTTGACCCTGACACGGGCCAGAGGCACTGAGCAGTCTTTCAAACTGAATGCTGTTTAATACATTGGGGAAGATACCATAACCGTAGTTGGCAAAAATGCTGGCGTCAAACTCATCAAAGCCGGGGCACAGGATAACAGCTCCTACTTTTACCTCCACAGTCTGGTCAGTCTGGGTGAAATCAATAGCCTTTGCCTCGCAGAACATCTCACAGGCTCGGCATTTGCCTTTCTTGAAGTAGATGCAGATATCCCGGTCAATAACCGGCACATTGGGTACTGCCTGAGCGTAGGGGACATAGATGGCTTTCCTCGGACCTAGACCCTGGTCAAATTCACTGGGGGCTTTTGCCGGGCATTTCTCCTGGCAGGTGCCGCAGCCGGTGCAGAGCTCTTCATTGACATAGCGAGCCCGTTTTCTTACCGAGACGGTGAAGTTTCCCGGCTCCCCCTTGATATTCAGAACATCGGCATAGGTCATGACATCAATGTTCAAGTGTCTGGCGCACTCCACCAGTTTGGGGGAAAGGATACACATAGAGCAGTCGTTGGTGGGGAAGGTTTTGTCCAGCTGAGCCATAGTGCCACCAATGGCCGGAGACCTTTCCACTAAATAAACTTTATATCCTGACTCGGCGAGGTCAAGTGAGGCTTGAATTCCAGCTATACCCCCGCCAACTACCATTACTGCTCCCACTCCATTTGCTGCCTGATTCAATTAAATCCCCCCTTGTTGAGCGAATTGTTACCAGCGAGTTTAGTGCTTGGTTTATTGTCGCTATAGTAGTCTGGATATCCTCACCTGCTCCCTTGTTAATATTCCCTGGATACGAAGAAAAAGCCGACGGTATTTAAATAGTAGTAATAACCATTATTAATTATAACTAATCTGCTCTATTTTGTCCAGATAATTTGCTCTCCTTTGTCGTTTGAGTCAGTTGAAGAGTGTTGAGTGCCCGGCTCACAACCTCTATGGTGATGTTGATGTCTTCCTCAGTATGGGCGGTGGAGACAAAGGCGGTCTCAAACTGAGAAGGTGGCAAGTATATCCCGTTAGCTAACATTTGCTGGAAAAAGTTACCGAATAATGCAGTGTTTGCCTGGCTGGCGGTCTCGTAATTGGTTACCGCTTCTTTGGTGAAGAAAACGGTTATCATTGAACCTATCCGCGATACCTGTACATCTATCGCCGACTTATCAGCGGCAGAGACAATGCCTTTCTCCAGTAAGGATGCCCTTGCCTCAAGCTGGCTGTAGGTACCGGGTTGAATTAATATTTTGAGTGTCTCAATGCCAGCGGTCGTGGCTAAGGGATTCCCGGAAAGTGTTCCCGCCTGGTAGACCGGACCCAGAGGAGCCATCATCTCCATAATGTCGCTTCGTCCACCGTAAGCTCCGACGGGTAATCCACCGCCAATAATTTTCCCCAGGCAGGTGAGGTCTGGGGTTATGTTATAAATAGATTGGGCCCCGCCATAAGCCACCCGGAAGCCGGTTATCACTTCATCAAAGATAAGGATGGCTCCCGAATCGTGGGTCAAACGGCGAAGGCGTTCCAGAAATGAGGGTTGGGATGGCACCACGCCCATATTACCGGCTATTGGTTCCACGATTACAGCAGCAATCTCGGAAGCAAATCGGTCAAAGAGTTGCTCTACCGATTCGGCATGGTTGTAGGATGCCACCAGGGTATCAGCGGTGAAGGAAGGCGGAACCCCGGGAGAGGTGGGTATGCCCAGGGTTGCCATTCCTGACCCTGCCTTGGCGAGTAGTCCATCGGAATGCCCGTGATAGCAGCCGGCAAATTTCACTATCTTATTTCTACCGGTGAACGCCCGCGCCAGTCGTATGGCGCTCATGGTGGCTTCTGTACCCGAGTTAACCAGGCGCACCATCTCAATAGACGGTATGGCAGCACAAATCATCCTGGTCAGAGTTGTCTCCAGTTCCGTCGGGGTGCCAAAGCTTGACCCGTGCTCCGTTGCCGTCTTGATTGCTTTTGTTATTTGAGGATGAGAGTGCCCTAAGATTAGCGGACCCCAGGAGCACACATAATCAATGAATTCATTATCATCCTCGTCATAGAGCCTGGAGCCCTGCCCCCGTCTCATAAAAACCGGCGTCCCGCCCACCGCCTTGAAGGCACGTACCGGGCTATTGACGCCTCCCGGCATATAGCGTTGAGCTTCAGTGAAAAGTTGCTGGGAACGATTTAAATCCTTCATATCGTAAATTTCAGACAGTGTGCAGCCAGCGGGCTACATCTTTAGCATGATAGCTTATAATTATATCGGTTCCAGCCCTCTTAATACTAGTCAGAATTTCCAAAACTACTCTCTTCTCATCCAGCCAGCCCTGCTGAACCGCCGCTTTCACCATAGCGTATTCACCACTAACATTGTAAGCTACCAGTGGGTAGTTGAAGCTATCACGCGCCTTGCGTATCACATCAAGGTAGGATAGGGCTGGTTTTACCATAACCATATCCGCACCCTCGGCGATATCCTGTTCTATCTCCCGCAGGGCTTCCCGCCAGTTGGGTGGGTCCATCTGGTAGGAACGGCGGTCACCGAACTGGGGGGCTGAGCCAGCCGCTTCACGGAAGGGACCGTAGAAAGCGGAGGCGTATTTGGCAGCGTAGGCAAGAATGGGGATGTTGTTAAATCCGTTTCCGTCCAGTGCCTGCCGGATTGCTTTTACCCTGCCGTCCATCATGTCTGAGGGGGCTACCATATCAGCCCCGGCTTCAACGTGAGATAGGGCTGTTTTAGACAGTAGCTCCAGAGTCTTATCATTGTCAACATAGCCATTGACGACAATACCACAGTGACCGTGACTGGTATATTCACAGAGACAGACATCAGTTATCACCAGCAGTTCTGGCGTTGTCTTTTTGATGGTCCGTATCGCCTGCTGGATAACGCCTTCGGGGTCATAGGCGGAGGAGCCAATTTCATCCTTCTTCTCAGGAATGCCGAAGAGTATTACCGCCGGGATGCCAAGCTTGGCTATGTCTTCTACCTCCCTGGGTAAGAGGTCATTGGAATAACGGCAAATACCGGGCATTGCTGTTATTTCCTGCTTCACTTTACTGCCCTCAATGACAAAGAGGGGGTAAATGAAGTCCTTAATATCAAGCTGGGTCTCTCTAACCATTGCCCGTAGCATTTCGGTTCGTCGCAGACGGCGCAGACGTAATTGAGGAAAACCGCTCATTTGTCCTCCTTTCTGCCGGTCAGGAAGTATTGTTCTATAGCTTTCACCAGACCGGGGATGGTATGCTCCGTAGCCATTATATCGGCTTTCAGTCCTTTTGCGGTAAGAGCGTTGGCGGTGTTGGGACCGATACAAGCTATCTTAGTCTTATTTATGCCTTCTCTCTCCTGCCCCAGTATAGTCAACAGATTGGTTACTGTCGAGGCGCTGGTAAAGGTAACCACATCAATTTCTCCATTCAACAACATCTGTTTTCCCGGTGATGTTTCCCTTTTATTCGTGGCAGTAGTTTTGTAGGCGGTCACTTGGTGCACTTCGGCACCGAGTTTGGTTAAACCCTCACTTAATTCCTTACCAGCTATGTCAGCTCTGGGGAGAAGCACCCGGCATCGGGCAATATCCTGACGATTTAGTTTGGCGAGAAAGCCCTGGTGGGTGTATGTTTCCGGGATGTAATCGGGATGGAGTCCCCTTTCCTCAAGGGCATTGGCGGTAGTCGGACCAATAACCCCCACCTTGATGTTGTCTAACCAGCGTGTATCCAGCTTCAAAGCATATAATCGCTGGAAGAATACTTCTACGGCATTAACACTGGTGAAGATTATCCAGTGATATTCTTTCAGGTTGCCAATGGCTTGGTCTAGTTCTTCCCATCTGGTTGGTGGACTGATGGCTATCACTGGCATTTCCACTGGTATTGCTCCGTGCTCCCGGAGAAGCCGACTCAACTCATTAGCCTGATGCTTGGCTCGGGTGACCAAGATACGCTTTCCCCAGAGGGGACGCTTCTCAAACCAGCGTAATTTATCACGAAGCGAGACTACCTCCCCCACCACTATCACCGCTGGCGGTCTGACATTATTCTCTTTAGCCCGGGCAACGATGTTTGCCAGGTTGCCGACCAGTGTCTGTTGCCGGGGAGTGGTGCCTTCCTGAATTATCGCCACCGGTGTAGAGGGTGACCTCCCATACTTTATTAATTGCGCTACTATTTGTTCCAGGTTATCTATACCCATCAAACAAACCAGGGTATCGGTTGCATTGGACACCTTGTCCCAGGAGATGGTTGTCTCAGCTTTACCGGGGTCTTCATGTCCGGTAACCACAGCAAAAGAGGAGGCTCTTCGGCGATGGGTTATCGGGATGCCGGCATAGGCGGGGACAGCAGTTACTGCTGATACCCCGGGCACTACCTCAAAGGGGATTTGGTTATCCGCCAGTGCCTCTGCTTCCTCACCTCCCCGTCCCAGGACAAAGGGGTCACCTCCCTTTAATCTGACTATGGTCTTTCCCTCTTTAGCCTTTTCTACCAGCAGTTGACTTATGTCTTTCTGCTCTCTGGTATGACAACCGTGAGCTTTGCCGACATAGATTTTTTCGGCATCAGTTCGGGCAGTATCAAGCAGACTATTATCAATGAGTCGGTCATAGATGATGACATCGGCTTGTCTGAGACAGTTGTGTCCCTTCAATGTAATCAAGCCGGGGTCACCGGGACCGGCGCCCACCAAGTAGACCTTGCCCTCTTTCATCGTATACCTGCTCCCGTGATAAGCTGTAATGCTCCCATATCTACCATCCTCTGAGCTAATCGTATCCCTACCTTCTCCGGAGCCAGGCGGTTACCTTCTTCGGTAGCCTTGATAAGCTTACTGCCATCAATGTTAGCTATCATGCCTTTAAGGGTCAAGCTATTAGCACTAACGGTTGCCAGTGCACCTACTGGAGCCCGACAACCCACCCCTAAAGCATTTAAGAAGGTACGCTCGGCAATTACACTCTGCCAGGTGGGTTTATGGTTAATGGCAGATATGAGTTCTGCCATCTCTAAATCTTTGTCTTTTGTCTCTATACCCAGCGCACCCTGTCCCACTGCCGGCGGGAAAGACTCCAGGGGCAGGTATTCTGCTATCCTGCTTTCCTCACCGAGGCGTATCATAGCGGCAGCGGCTATTATTATTCCGTCAAGTTCACCACGACTTACTTTCTTCAAACGAGTGTCAACATTGCCTCTTATTCCAATGACCTTAAGATCAGGGCGGTAGGCAAGCAATTGGGCGACCCGTCGGAGACCTCCGATGCCGATGGTTGACCCCGGTGTCAGCTCACTAAGCTTTTTGTCTCTTGATACCAGGACATCCCTGGGGTCAAGCCGCTCAGTCACTGCTGCCAGTGATAGTCCCTGGGGAAGCTCGGTAGTCATATCCTTGAGGCTGTGGACAGCAATGTCAATTCTGTTATCAAGCAGGGCTTCCTCCAATTCCTTGACGAACATTCTTTGTCCCGGCTTTATCTCCAGAGGGATACTTTTGTCGTGGTCGCCCTGGGTCAATATTTTGATAAGACTGAACTCAAGGTGAGGAGCAGCTTGTTTGAGTTGATTGAGCACCGATTCCGCCTGAATCAGTGCAAGCCGACTGCCTCGGGAACCAATAATAATATGTTTCCTCAGTTTGGCTTCTCCTTGTCCAAGTGAAAAAGCTCGTTAATCACCTGGATATAATCCCGTTTTTTATGAGTGTTTCTCTTCAGGCACTGTATTGGTTCATGGAGTATCTTCTGTACGATTGACTTGGTCATAGTTTCCAGGCTGGCTTGCTCTTCGTCGGATAACCCTGGTAACTTTTTAAGGGTTTTACTGAATTGGGCTTGGCGTATGCTTTCTGCTTTGGTTACCAGAGTGGTAATGGTAGGTTTTACCTCGTAAGCTAGCCAGCGGAAGATGAATCTTTCCACCTCATCCTCTACCACCTCCATTGCTTTCTGCATTTCACTCTTTCTTTGCTCGCGATTTAACTCAACGATATCAGTAAAATCATTAATGTCATAGAGGAAGACATTGTCTATTTGTTTCACCCGGGGGTCTACATCCCGGGGTACAGCAATATCAATGATGACCAGGGGACGCTTGGGGCGGGTGCTCATTACCTCTTTTATTGCGGGAAATCTTAATACTAGATGGGGAGCGGAAGTACCGCTGATAACTATATCCATGGTGCTCAGCACACTGGCTAGGTCATCCAGGGAGATAGGCTTAGCGCCAAGTGTTGCCGCCAGGGCTGAAGCCTTTTCTGGGGAACGGCTGGCTACTGTTATCTGTCTTCCGCCTCTTTCCTTGGCTGCCTTGGCTACCAGACTCCCCGCTTCTCCGGCACCAACCACCAAAATCTTGCAGCGTGAGAAATTACCAACGACGGTGGTGGCTAGCTCTACAGCTACTGAGCTTACCGAGAGAGCATTTTTACTGATTCTTGTCTCCGTCCGTACTCGTCGACCCACCCCGATTGCTTGCTGAAAGAGCCTGCGTAGCGGCAGACCTACCAGACCGGCTTGTTCAGCTTGTTTGAGGGCATGTTTTATTTGTCCCAGAATCTCATGCTCACCGATGAGCATAGAATCAAGTCCTGAGGCAACGCAGAAGAGGTGCTTGATTGCCGCTTCGTCATGATGAATATAGGTATATGGTAACAAATCGGTGTCAGGTAGATTAGCCCAGGATTTGAGGAAGGTAGTGAGTGCTAGCTCAGGGGAGCGGTCTTTATCAGTCACGGAGTAGATTTCAACGCGGTTGCAGGTAGCAATAATAATTCCCTGGGATATATGGTTACCCAGTAAACTAAGCGTATCCTGAAATTGAGTACTGCCAATGGTTAGCTTTTCTCTAATAGCAACCGGTGTTTTACTGTAATTAACACCCACCAGGCTAACTTTCATATTGCTTACTTCCCCTTAATCTGTTTTTCCAGATTGTTAAGCAAGGTAGCCTTTGCCTGCTCACCCTGACCGGCGCGCACCATCTTGATTAATTGGTCTAAGTCAAGCGCATCCTGCCAGATGCTGGCGTTGACTTTGACTCTGCGTCGTTTCAGCTCTGAGCGAACCTCGCCAATCAGTTTGACCAGAGATGCATATTCCTTGCCAAAGTCGGACTCAAGCCTGGTTCGGATTTTCCGGGCTAGAGCCGGGCTCTTGCCGGCAGTAGCAATGGCAATGGTTAAGTCACCGCGGTGGAGACAGGAAGGAACAATAAAGTCAGACTGCTCCCGGTCATCTACCACATTAACCAGAATCCCCCGACGCTTTGCTTCCATAGCAACTTTTCTATTGGTCTCAGCTTCGGTAGTAGCCGCTATAACGATGAGGGCATCCTTGAGGTCACCCGGCTCGTAGTTTCTCTGGAGTACAGTGATTGTATTGTTATTGGCCAGGTGACTTAGCTCGGAGTCAAGGGTGGGGGCGATTACCTGAACAATGGCTTCCCGCTCTAGAAGTGCCCTTACCTTGCGCCGGGCAACCTCACCGCCACCAACTACGATGCATTTCTTTTGGTGGATGTTCAGGAAGATGGGGTAGTAGGAAGAGCTCTGACTGCTCACATTCATAAACTGACGACATCATTATGCAGAATAAGGTCCAGGATATCATTCATGTTTGCCACCTTACCCACCGCTACCTTATCCTCAAGCTCCAGGTCGGCTAGGCATGACCGCCCTGCCAGAATATTTACCCCCTTTTCTTCAAGACGCTTCAACCGCGACAGTAAAGGAGAGCCTTCAGCTACTATTCTCACCGCCGTATTCCAGCAGATAATAGCTGTAGGCCTTTCCTCACGTCCGGCTAATGCCTCCAGCAAATCAACCAGAATCTGGAACCCGAGGTTACTGTCACCATAACCACAACCTTCCCCACCCAGTAGAAATACTTTGCCCTTTTGTTCCGCCAATAATGTTTTTCCTCTTTAGCAGGGTGCTAATAGTCTCTAATATTAGCCTGATTGGCTTGCCTTTACTAAAGCGGGTGTTTATTTTAGAGACAGCCGGTAGGCTTGGGCAGTCCGGCTACCTTACAGGCTGATTTGGCTGGCCCACCAGGGAACATCTCGTAAATTGTCTTCAGGTTAAATCCAGTGTTCTTAACCAGCATACGAATTGGTGGAGCAATTTCAAACTTAAGGTAGTAGTCTCTGAGGTAGTTTACCACTTTCCAGGCATCCTCATTCAAGGGAGGGCATTCCTCGGTCTTGGCTAAATCGTCAGCCATTTTCTTATCCCATTTATCCGGCTCCTGGATGAAGCCATCCTCATCAATCTCAATCTCTATGCCCCCAAGTACAGCTTTTGCCATTAAATTCACCTCCTCAAAACTAATCGTCACAAAGCAGGACTAAGGCTTTTTTCTCGTGATGCTAAGGACACAAAAGCCTCAGCCCATTGTGGTATACCTAGAGCGTGCAAGTGGGTGTAGGTAGCGAAGACATTATTATATACAATAGCGTCTGACTGCCTACCTGCTCCCCGACCCCGCCGCATCTTGTAAGCAAAGGTAAGACCATCCAGGTTGTCCAGTCTGGAATGATGGTATTCATGACCGCGTATTTTCATTCCCACGGGAAAGAACGGATTCTCAGCCACAACCTCTACCTCCACATAGCCATGTCCCTGGGGACGCTGGCACATCTCTATCTGGCGAGGAATCGCTCCTACCATTTCGTATCGCCGGTCACGCCAATAGATGCTCTTACAGAGGTACATAAGACCAGCGCACTCAGCATATATGGGTAGTCCATTCTTAGCTGCCTGAGCGATATCCTGGCGCAGGCTGGCATTAGCCTCCAGCCCTTCAAGGAATAATTCAGGGAAGCCACCGCCCATATAGAGCCCGTCAATGTCAGGTAATTTCCGGTCTTGTAAAGAGTTAATGAAGATTAGCTCAGCACCAGCCTGACATAATGCCTCCAGGTTTTCCGGGTAATAGAAATTGAAAACCTGGTCTTGTAACACCCCTATTTTGACCAGTGGTGCTTTTCTCTCCGGCTCACCTGCAACCGGTATCCGCTGCGTTTCGCCTTTATTGGCGATAGCCAGAATGCCATCTATGTCCAGACAGGATTTAATCCTATCACGGATGCGCTCAATAAGAGCGGTTGTCTCCTCGGAGTGCCGGTGTCGGTGGGGTCTCAGTCCCAGATGCTGCTCAGCAAGACTGAGGTTATCATCGGGAGGTATACATCCCAGCACAGGCACATTACAATATCGGGCTATAGCTGCCAGCAACCTTCGCTTATGCCCCTCAGTTAAGACATTATTCAGTATTACGCCGGCGATATTGGTATCCGGTTCAAAGTGCTGATAGCCGGTTATCATCGCTGCTACGCTACGCGTCATTCGGCTGGCATTAACCAGCAGGATGACTGGAGCTCCCAGCAGGCGAGCCATCCAGGCGGTGCTGCCTCGGCCATCAAGGGAAAAGCTATCATAAAGTCCCATCACGCCCTCAATAAGAGCTAGGTCTGCCCCTAGAGAGGCACGTTGAAAGGAAAGCAAGATAGCTTCCTCGGGCATCTGGTAGGCATCCAGATTACGACAGGTTCTATTGGCTGCCGCTGTAAGCCAGGAAGGGTCAATGTAATCTGGGCCTTTCTTAAAGGGTTGTACTACCAGACCGCGTTCAACATAAGCAGCACATAACCCTATACTGACCGTTGTTTTTCCCAGATGACCTTGGCAAGCAGAAATAACAACCCGAGGCAGCCGCTCGCCAGAGTGAGTCTCTGATTGACTATGTGGCCTTCTGCTCAGCACCTGGTATTTCTTTCCCCGCAAGTTTTACATACGATGTTTCCAGGTAAAGGTACTCAACCTTGCCTTCACTAGCTAATTTGCCCATGGCTTTATCAACTAGTTTCTTGTCCTCACCAATAGCAGTGTGAACCGCCCGTGCCTTTACCCTGGTCACTGTGTCCAAGTATTTCAATATTTTTTGCTTAATCTCATCAATTGATGTCTCATCCAATATCATCACCCCCTTAGATTACCACTTGAACTGTGTAGTTGTTCTGTAGGTTGATAAGGCTCCGGTAAAATCGTCAATATGTTTCTCGGTAAATGGTATACCGGTTAATCGGAAGAAGGTTGGCCAGCCTACCCTCTCTATCCAGTCGCCCATCCTCTCCCCCTTTCGGGCATGGCTAGCGTAGACCTCAATAATATTCTTAACAGCGCTGACGACCTCGGGCCACCGTGGCGGGTTATTGGGAAGCCAGGGGATAGCTAACTTAGAGAACTTGGGGCGAGTTCTAGCATTGGAAACCTTGCCCCCAACAAAGATGGCTATACCATCGCCTTCGGCATCAGCTATGGGCAGGGCGGCACATACGGTATAGCAGTTGCCGCAATACATACACTTCTCTTCGTCAATTCTAACGGTTTTCGTTCCGTCCTCAGTAGTGTATCGCCTGATAGCGCCGGTAGGGCAAGAGGATAAAGTGGTTGGAACCTCGCACCAGGTCATGAAGTTCTTATCGTCTATCCTTGTTGGTGGTTTGGTGTGCATGCCAACAATGCCTATATCTGAGCAGTGAATGGCGCCACACATATTACCACAGCAAGCCAGGGAAATCCTGAACTTAGCCGGGAGCTTTTCCTCTACAAAGTAGTCATATAGCTCATCCATTATGGCTTTCACCACTCCGGAGGCATCTGTGGCTGGAGTATGGCAGTGCACCCAACCCTGGGTATGAACAATGTTGCTTATGCAGGTTCCGGTGCCACCTACGGGGAAGCCCAGCTTGCTTACTTCTTGTATCAGTGGTTCTACTTTGCTCTTATCTGCGGTCAGAAACTCTATATTGTGTCGGCTGGTAAATCTCAGGTGTCCATCGCAATATTTATCAGCTATATCACAAAAATCACGCACTGTATCAATACTCAACAATCTGGGTGAACCGGCTCTTACAGTGTAGAGTTCATCACCACCCTCGGCGACATGCTTTAATAAGCCAGGTTTCAGTATTTCGTGGTACTTCCACTTACCGTAGTTTTTCTTTATTACCTCAGGAAGCATCGTCCTGTAATCAGGAGGTCCTATATCAGTAGCCACTTTTTAACTCTCCTTTTAGTTTATTTCCTCTGGCGATTAGAAAATGAAGGCATTAGTCCTGGGTTCCATTACCATCTCGGGGCAGGGTGCTAGGTCTATAGCCTTGAGGAACTCACGCATGCCTAACCTTTCAATAAGCTCGGAAACCCGTTCCCTGGTTCTAGCGTTTTCGTCCCACCAATCCCATATCTTTTCTACCAACTCTTTTAGCTCAGTGTATGGCGGTTCCACCTTCATAAAGGGTACTAATACCCAGCCGAGACGGGCACCTCTGACCAGAGGGGCTTTACCACCAATCATGATGGTAGCCCCCTTGTCCAGTCCAGGTCTCAGCGCTTTCGGCATCTGATTGATACAATGCATACACCTGACGCATTCTTCTGGCTTCAGGTTGAGTTTTTTCGCTTTCTCATCCCACTCCAGTGCTTGGGTGGGGCATTGGCTAACGACTTCACCGACAATATCAAATCCCTTGTCAACATATTCCCTGACGGCATCCTGGTCTATTCTGAGAGCATCTCGCCAGGTTCCAATTATAGGCATATCAGCCCTGGCTATAGCGGCGACACCATCGTTGGGACATCCGGAAATCTTAAACTTGAATTTATATGGCCAACGAGGTCTATGTATCTCATCTTGGTAGGTATGGGTCAGGTCATTACATATGTCAAGGGTATCTATGCAGGCAAATTCACATCTCGCCGGTCCCACGCAGGCACTTGGTGTCCGTAATACTGATGCTGACCCTCCTAAATCAAACCCCGCCTCACCAGTCAGGGCATCAAAGCAAGGCTGTAGATTCTCTGTCGTTGTTCCCAGGAGTATAATATCACCGGTGGCACCATGGAAATTGGTGAGACCACTTCCATACCTTTCCCAGATATCACAAACCTGCCTCAATGCTTTTGTGGTGTAGAACCAACCACTGGGCTGATTCACCCTGAAGGTGTGAAAGGCAGCTGCATTGGGGAACTTCTCGGGAGAGTCAGAGTACCTACCAATAACACCACCCCCGTAGCCTCTCACCCCAACTACCCCACCGTGCTTCCAGTGGGTTACCTTGTCCTTGTAAGAGAGTTCTAGCTGCTCAAGAAGGTCTCTGGCACTGGCCTTTTTCTTGCCTGCTCTTTTAATCTCTTTCACAAAGCTTGGCCATGGTCCCTTCTCAAGCTCGTCCAACCGTGGTGTCTTGCTTTCTGGCACTTTAATTGCCTCCTTTCGTGCTGTAATTTAATCGTGAAGCAGTCTTATGCGGGTAATAGTAAATATTATAACACCGCGTAAAACCGCTTACAACTTCCATCAAGGAAGAGCAATACTTACCAACTTGACTGAGCTATCTCAAACCTATAGAATATTACCTAGATTTAATGGGTATAAAATTTTCATCTCTTAACACTCAATGGTTACCGCCTTTCCCAACACTTTGTTTATTGAGGTAATCGTATATGTATGGTCTGTTATTCTTTATTGAAATTGTCCTGTTTTACGTAGCTGTTATTGTTTTCGGAGTCGGCACTGTTTACCGATTATGGTATTGGTTACAGACGCCGGTGCCACTGCGGATAAGTTTAGCCCCGGCGAAAACAACCTGGAAGGGTGTTGCTGGCAAGATAGCTGCTGAGGTGCTGGTTTTTATTAGCCTTTTTAGAAATGATAAGTGGCTCTGGTTCGGGGCTTTCGCCATGCACGTGAGCGCCCTGATAGCGTTGCTGGGCACTCACTTCTTCGGTCTGATCGATGCCGGGATTGACCTATGGACACCTTACACTATACCCGGGGCTAAAACCTTCATTTATGTAGCTGCTTGCTTTGCCTTCCCCCTGATTGCTGCTTTGCTGTTCTTACTTATCAAGCGCATAGTGACCAGGGATGTTAGGCGGATAAGTATGCCTACTGACTATGTGGCTATAGGCTTGGTTCTGGCTCATGTTATCGGCGGTACCTATATGAGCTTCTTCACCGAGCTTGATATGGGTGAGGTGATGAAATGGGGGCTAGGGTTGGTCACTTTCCAACCCTATGTAGTCACCGTGAGTTGGATTTTCCCCGTCCATCTGTTTACCGGCTTCTCCTTGTTTATGTATTTTCCCTTCAGTAAACTATTTCACCCCATAGGGCAGATTACTAATCGGTGGACAATGACTCAAAAAGAGGTAGAGCTAATTGCGGGAGGACGTTGCGTAAGATGATGACATTACAGGAAGGTTTAAATAAATTAATTGAGATTGAGGCAAATTCTTTGCCCGAGAGTGAGCGGAAGAGCGAAGCTTTTAAGGAACGGCAGAGATTAGATAAGAAAATTATGGAGATGACCATCCCGCCGGAGAAGGCGGAGTATGACCGACGGGGGACGCCTATCATAGAGAGTGATGAGGAGCGGGAAAAGCATCACTTGCTTACCTTTGATGAAATAGAGGTGCAGCGCAAAGCAGTTGAAGGTATGATTAAGAAATCTGT
>CAYRNL010000001.1:0-1189 GCA_964425705.1 uncultured Dehalococcoidales bacterium | reverse complement strand
TTTGCTGGTGGTGAGGACATCACCCAGGAAACAATTGACCTGTGGTATAAGTATTTCTATCAGTGTAATGAGTGCCGGCGCTGTGCTACCTTCTGCCCGTTTGGTATAGATACCTGTGAGGTGACCATCCAAGCCCGGCAAATACTGACCAAGCTGGGGATGGTTCCTGACTTTATTGTATCAGTGGCTAAGGGTATGCACCATGTGGGCAATAACATAAATATCCCCCCGGCTGCGTATGCCGATACCTGCCGCTTCCTTGAAGAGGAAATGAAAGAGGAAACCGGCAAGGATATCCCTATCCCCATTGACAAGGAAGGAGCCGAGGTGCTGTTCAATCCTTCGTCATCCGAGTTCTTTGTTACCCTTGATAGTATCAAGGGCGCCGCCAAAATGTTTTACGCTGCCGGCACCGACTGGACTCTGAGCAGTAAGATTCTGGAGACAGCCAACTTTGGATTATTCTTTGACTATGATGTGATGAAGGAACACAACAATAGGTTGTTCAATGAAGCGGCTCGGCTTAGGGTCAAGCGAATAATCGCCGGAGAATGCGGGCATGGCTGGCGAACATGGAAGATGTTCTCTTCTCAGCTAAGCAAGCCGCTGAATTTCCCGCTTACCCATATACAGGATGAGACCCTGGACTATCTGAGGGACGGCAGGATAAAGGTTGACAAATCACAGAATCCATTACCAGTGACCATTCAGGACCCGTGCAATATGGCGAGAGGCGCTGGCTATATTGAGCAGCCACGCCAGATTCTCAGGGCGGTCTGTGAGGACTTCAGGGACTGCTGGCCCCGTGGTGACCGAAACTTCTGCTGTGGTGGCGCCTCTGGTCTGCTGATGGATGAGTTTATGTATCACCGGATGATGTTCTCCAAGCCAAAAGCAGCTCAGGTTTATAATACCGGGGCTTTAATTCTGGCGGCTCCTTGTGCCATCTGTAAGGCTCAACTACCAAACACGATGATGTACTGGCAAACCGGGGCTACTGTCCATGGAATTATTGATTTGGTAGGGTATGCGGTCACCCCATTCCTGTAACAGGTAGCCTTATAATGAGGTTGTTTGGCAACCTATCCCCCTGACCCCCTTCCCTTTATTAAGGGAAGGGGGTGTGTAGGTAAGAGAGGGGTTTTCACCCCTCTCTAAAATCTCTTCCCCCTTTGAGGACAGGAGCCTA